>JANOWX010000285.1:0-5379 GCA_031418175.1 Acidobacteriota bacterium
GAAAGCGACGGTGAACCGATGGCCGAAACCGAGCGTCACGCCCAGTTGATGATTGATCTGCGCTTTGCGCTGCAACGCCGCTTCGCCGCCGCGCCCGATGTTTACGTCGGCATCAACATGCTGATGTACTGGATTGAAGACGACGAGACAAAAAGCAAAGCCCCGGACGTCTTCGTCGTGTTCGGCGCGCCTAAAGAACCGCCGCGCCGCATCTGGCAAAACTGGATCGAAGGCAAGGCGCCGGATGTGATCTTTGAGATTACGTCGCGCAAGACCTGGCGGGATGACCTGTATGAGAAGTGGCAGTTGTATGCGCGGCTCGGCGTGCGCGAATACTTCCTCTTTGACCCGGAATACGATTACCTGCCGGAGCCGTTGATGGCGTGGCGTTTGACTGAGGGGCAATACTTTCCGGTGCCGGTCGTTGGGCATTGCGTGCAAAGCGCAGTGTTGGGACTGGAATTGTGCGATACGGGCGAGACGCTACGCTTGCGCGAGGCGCGGACCGGTCGCCTGTTGCCGACCGCCGCCGAAGAAAGCAGCGCCCGGCAAACTGCCGAGGCGCGCGCGGCGCAAGAAGCCGCTGCGCGTCAACAGGCCGAGACGCACGCCACGCGGGAAGCCGCTGCGCGTCAACAGGCCGAAGCACGCGCCGCGCGATTGGCAAGCCAACTGCGCGCGTTGGGCTTGGAGCCGGAGGAGTAGGAAACGCCGACTGGCAACCGCGGCGACACACGGGCCGCGTGGCAAGGTTCAACCGCCTTGCCACGCGGCCCGTTTGCATTTGCGCTCAGCAACGCGGCGGGAAGACCGGAATCGTCAAGCTGGCCGTGTTCGTCAGCGTCAGCTTGTGCAGGTTGTGCCCTTGATTGAAGGCATTGCTTTGCGCCGCCGCATTGGCGTTGAAGTTGAGCGCCGCGCCCAGCAACGCCTGGTCGTTTTGCGAAGACAGTTTCAGCCAGCCGCTGCGGCCCGCCGGAATGATTTGTTCGAGGCGCGGTACCGTGCGCGGGAAGCTGCTCGTCAACGCGGAACGGAACTGACACGTGCCGGGCGAGAAGCTGAAGCTGAAGGGCTGTTCGGCATCGTCATACAGCACGCCGAACAAGCTGGTCAGCGTGGCCGCGCCGGTTGCCAGATTGCCGCCGAGACGGTTGACCACCAACAGCGTGTCGTTGCCAGCCGCGCGGCTGCCCAGATTCGACAGGGCCAGCGTGCGCGGAGCCAGGTTGTAGCTGACGCCGTCAAAGTTCAGTTGCGCCGTCGGTGACGTGTCGTTGCAGACGGGCAAACCGCCAGCCAATGCGCCGAAGGCTTCCGCGCCCAGATTGGCCGCGTGGCCGCTCGCCAGCTTCACGAATTCATCGCCGACCAGATGATTGAAGCTGATCGGGCAACCGCGCGCGTCCACGGCGACGGCGACGATGAAGCCGGTCGCGCCGGGATCCAAATCCGCCGCCAGGAAGCTGGCCGTCTGATTGGGCGTCAGGCAAATGTAGCTGTCGGCCACGCTGCACGTCGCGCCCTCCACGAAAAACAAATGCACGAAGGTCGTGCGCGTGGCGTCCGTGTTGGTCACACTCAGGCGCGTGTTCTGCCGTTGCGGATTGGCGGCGTCGGAGGTGTAAAGGTTGAAGACCAGCACCGAACCGGCCCGCTGATCGCTGACGGGCGAGGCAGCCGCATAAGCCGCGCCTGGCCCCGCCGGCGGGCAAGTGACGGTCGTGCAGACTTGAATGCTCGCGGGATTACCAGGCGGGAAACTGGCAGTCGTGACGGCGCAAAGCTGCGTGCCGCTGGGCGTGCCGTCGGCGATTTGCGCTTGATAGCTGACGTTGACGGTTTGGCCCGGCGTGAGTGTGCCCGACCATTGCACGGCGGTGTTGGCATTGATGAATGAGCACGTGCCGGTGTTGACGACGCAGCTTCCCGGCAGCGGAATGAGCTGCGGCGGCAGTGCGGCGGTGAGCGTGCCGGTTTGCGCGATGGCGCTGGTGTTGGTGATGCCGAACGAGCCGTTGATCACGCTGCCCGGGGCGTTGCAGACAAGCGGGTCGAAGGGCGACAGCCGCTGCACCGGCGCGGGCACGAAATTGGTCAGTTGCACGGTGAAGCTGCACACGGCGGATTGGTTGTTCGCCGCATCCGTGGCGCGGCAGGTCACCGTGGTCGTGCCGACGTTGAAGCTCGAACCGGAAGGCGGCGCGCACGCGACCGTGACGCCGGGGCAATTATCCGTCGCCGCGGGCGGCGTGTAATTGATCGTCGCTGTCGTCCCCGGAATCGTCTGGTTGATGTTGGCCGGACACGCGGCCAACACGGGCGCTTGCGTGTCGTTGACCGTGACGGTGAACGAGCACGCCGTGGATTGATTGCCCGCCGCATCGGTGGCGCGGCAGGTGACGGTGGTCGTGCCGACGGCGAAACTTGTGCCCGAGGCCGGTGTGCAGGCAATTGTGGGCACAGCCGTGCAATTGTCAGACGCCGTCGGGGTAAAGCTGACGTTCGCCGCGCATTGGCTGGCGGCTGCCGCTCTCGTGACGTTAGCCGGACAGATGATCGTGGGCGCTTGCGTGTCATTGACTGTGACGGTGAAGCTGCAAGAGGCAGTCAGTCCCGCCGCGTCAGTAGCCGTGCAAGTGACTGTTGTCACTCCTTTCGGGAAAGCCGTACCAGAAGCGGGCGTGCAGGCCACCGTCACGCCGGGGCAATTGTCCGTCGCCGTGGCAGTAAAGGTTGTCACGGCGGTGCATTGGTTCGCGTCGGTGGATTTGACGATGTTCGCCGGGCAGGTGATGACAGGCACTTGTGTGTCGCTGACCGTGATGGTGAGTGTGTTGGTGTTCATCAGCCCACCGCTGTCGGTGACTTTCAGCGTGAAGGTTGCGCTGGTGAAGCCGCAAGTGGCTGCTACATTGGCAAAGATCATCCCGCCGGTATTTGTGATGCTGGAAAGAGTGACGCCATTGGACGGGTTGGCGCTCGTGACCGTCACAGTCAATGTGCCTGCCGCGTCTTCGGCATCGCTCACAGTGGCGATCTTCAGATTCACGGCCGACACGCCAGGCGTCACTGCTTGAGCCATCGGCGTGATGGTCGGCGGCGAATTGAGCAAGACCGTGGCAGTATTCGATGGCCCTCCTTCGGCATTTGGCGGGCTTAGCGTCGTGACGAAATAGGTGTAGGTATTCCCGGACTTGACTGTGTTATCAGTAGCCATCGTCAGGCTGGTCGTCAGGATTACAGTGAATGAGCCGCCCCCGGTACTGCGATAGATTTTGTAGCTGTATTGATTGGGCGCGCCGACTGCGTTCCAAGTCAATTGCACCGCGCCATTGACCGACTGTGCCGCCAGTCCCACCGGGGCCTGCGGGAAAATGTTTTTAGCCTCTTCAAGGGTCAGTTCATCCACAGGTGTTTCCATTTCCAACGCGAACGTAATCCCCGCACCGATCAATCCGCCCTTGAAATTCAAATTTACCCAGTCGTTGAAGCTTGAGAGTGTTGTTTGCGCTGAATCGGCGTTGATGTCGATCATAACCATGGCCTCAATTCCATTTACGCAATTCCAGTTCGTAGGTGCATTTACCGGATTCGCTCCACCACCCGGAGGGTCCCTGAGATTCTGTCCCTGACAATACCAGACTGTACCGTAGCTGTTGACGGCGCTTCCGCCATTCAACCCCACATTCTCATTCAAATTTGCCTCGTTCAATTGCGGCAAGACGAAACGTGAATAGTCGAAATTTCCTCGAGCCCCGTTCCGTTGTAACCCCGTCAATTGGAAGAGATAATTCATGATGCTGAGATAGTTGGGCTTGTAATTGCAGTCGTCGCCGCCGCCGTGGTGCAGCCCGAGATTGTGACCCAATTCGTGCATGAAAGTCCCAGCCTGATCCCAGTCTGTGCCTTCAGACCCAGTAAAGCCGCCGAGTGTGACCAGAAGATCGCTGCTCGGAGTGCCCCGCGAGATGCCGCTGTGGCCCTGCGCATCAAATCTGTGACCGAAGATTACGTAGTGATGCGAGAGCGACATAGCCTCATTGAAGCGCGCTCGCTTGATTGCATCAAAGGCCGTCCAATCGTAATCAGATTGGTTTGTCATTCTGGTTGTACCGGTGCAATCAATGTACTGGCTCATTCTTGGAAGCGTCATTGTACCCAGATTTTCATTGCTGCCATCCTCATCAATTGGCGTTGAATCGGGCTGTATGTGCAACGTAATCCCATCTCTCCCATCAGGATTCGGGATGGCGAATAGGGAGTTTGGTACCTGTGCGAAGGCGTTGACAACAATGTCAATCGCTCCTTGCCTGAAACGATGATTGTGTCCGAAGAATCCTAAGAACCCTCTTTTCTCGAGATAACTTACCTGAACAAAAATGTCTTTGTGGTTGGGGTCCGCATCCATCGCGGGTAGATTGACAAAAGTGCCGTTGTAAGTGTAGCCGCTCCTCTCCCAATCATCTGGCAGACCGTCACCGTCGCTGTCCACTTTGACATCAATCACTGCGGAACATTGTGTCTGTAGGCCGGTATTATCAGTAGCCGTGAAGACGACGACATGCGAGCCTTGCTGGGCAGATGTTGGGGTCCAAATGAACTCGGTAGATACAGGGTTGCCTGAAGTCGGGACGGGAGGCGTCGTTGTCGCGCCGCTCGGCAGCCCGATGGCATTGAGCACAACCGTGCTGTTCGCATCAATATCTGACGCTCTTACAGTGAAGCCCAGCCTCTTGTTCGCTACCCAGTCGAAAGTCTGATTGCAAGCGGGGAGCAATGGACTTTGCCTCGGTAGTATTCCCGTATGCACGAAGACCGGCGGGCTGCCGACTGGTGCGTTAGTGAGATTAATCAGGAAGTCCACTGCCACTTGCGATATGAGATTGTTATTGCGACGCGCCTCAATCACCACCTGCACGGAATAAAAGCCGAGTGTCCTGCCTGCGGTGTTCCAACTCACAACTCCCGTCGTGGCATTGATTGATAACCCCGCTGGCTGACTGATGCCGCCATCCTCTGTCCCAGTAGCTAAACGATACTGCAACGTATCACCGTCAGAATCTCCTGCGGGCACGCTGAAGCTACAATTCGCCCCTGAACAATTTACGATGGTGGGCACCGTGCTAACGGGGGAGTTAGTTTCACGGCTGAAATCAATGGTGGTCAAGACCCGGTAGCTACCATCGGGAGCGTTAACCGAATTACTGATACGACAACAACTATTAGACTTGTTGCGATGTTTAGAATCAACAACTTAACCTGAAATTCCAGAGTCCGGCGCAGACGCCTAAGACTTGGTTGTATAAATCAAGGTCATGCATCCGCAAGCGGTCCGATAAAATGCGGTATCTTTTCAAACCTGCAATGCTGTGTTCG
>JANOWX010000286.1:0-6691 GCA_031418175.1 Acidobacteriota bacterium
CTTCGCCAGCGGCAGCACGGTCTATGCCGCGACCGATGGCGGGCTTTCGATCTCGACCAATGGCGGCGTAAGCTTCAGCAACAAGACCACCACCGACGGCCTGGGCAGCAACTTTGTCAGTGGCGTCTTCGCCAGCGGCAGCACGGTCTATGCCGCGACGCAAGGCGGGCTTTCGATCTCGACCAATGGCGGCACGAGCTTTAGCAACAAGACCAGCGCCGACGGCCTGGGCAACAACTTTGTCAGTGGCGTCTTCGCCAGCGGCAGCACGGTCTATGCCGCGACGTTTGGCGGCGGGCTTTCGATCTCGACCAATGGCGGCACGAGCTTCAGCAACAAGACCACCGCCGACGGCCTGGGCAACAATGCTGTCAATGGCGTCTTTGCCAACGGCAACGCGGCCTATGCCGCGACCGATGGCGGGCTGGCGATTGGCAATTGCAACAGCGCCCCGACCATCACGGCGCTCGCCGTCGCGCGCAATGCGGGCGCGGGCGCGAGCAATTCCGCCATCGCCACGGTCAATGACGCCGAAGACGCGGAGAATATGCTGAGCGTCACCGCGACAGTGCTCGACGGTTCCGGCGTCACGGTTGGCAACATCAGCGTGGACAGCAGCGGCAATGTCACGGCGGATGTCGCGGCCAGTTGCGCGGCGACGGCGACGGCGCGCTTCACCTTGCGCGTGACTGACAGCGGCACGCTCGCCGCCACGGCCACGCTCACCGTCACGGTGACGCAGCCCAACGTGCCGCTCACCGTCACCGTCACGCCCTCCAACCCAACGTGCAACGGCGCGACGAATGGCAGTCTGGTGATCAGCGTCATCCACGGCACCGGCCCGTTTCAGTATTCCATCAACGACGGCGCGACGTTCAGCGGCACGGCCACGTTCACCGGCTTGGGCGCAGGCACGTATCCGGTCATCGTGAAAGACGCCTACGATTGCAACCGGACGGCGAGGATCAACATGGTAATGGGGCAACCGGCGGCCATCACCTTTACCACTACGCCCGTCAGCCCGACCTGCAACGGCGGGATGGACGGCAGCCTGACGATCAACGCGACGGGCGGCACGGGCGCGAAGCAGTATTCGATCAATAACGGCGCGAGTTTCAGCAACACGGCGACGTTCACCGGCCTCAGCGCGGGTGTGTATCCGGTCGTCGTGAAAGACGCCAACAACTGCCAGACGGCGGCGGCGAATGTCACGTTGACGCCGCCAGCGGCCATCAGCTTTACCACCACGCCGGTCAATCCAAGCTGCAACGGCGGGACGAACGGCAGCCTGACGATCAATGCAACGGGCGGCACGGGTGCTTATCAATACTCGATCAACAACGGCGCGAATTTCAGCAACACATCCACGTTTACCGGCCTCGGCGCGGGCACGTATCCGGTCGTGGTCAAAGACGCCAACAACTGCCAAACGGCGGCGGCGAACGTCACGCTGACCGAAGCCGCGCCGCTCACGCTCGCGCCCGTCGCGTTCGGGCCGCTGACGGCGGGGCAAGCCGTTGCGCAAAGCTTCACGGCCAGTGGCGGCACGGGCGCCAAGACCGTGAGCCTGAGCGGCGCGCTGCCCGCCGGTTTGCAGTTCACCAGCGCTGCCAATACGGGCACGCTCAGCGGCACGCCGGTGCTTACGGGCAGCTTCCCGCTGACGCTGACGGCGACCGACGCGAACGCTTGCACAACGAGCCAGTCCTTCACGCTCGTCGTTCAATGCGCGACGCTGAGCATCACGCCGACGGCCATTCCCAACGGCCAGGTCGGCGCGGCGTATCCGGCGCAACAACTCAGCGTGAGCGGGGCGTTCGGCAATTCGGCGGCGTTCACGATCAGCGCGGGCGCGTTGCCGCAGGGCTTGACGCTGTCGAGCGCGGGTTTGCTCAGTGGCACCCCCAGCGCGCCCTTCAACGGCAATGTCACGATCACCGCGACCGATGCGTTCGGTTGCGCCGGCACGCGGTCGTACACGCTCAGCATCACGTGCAACACGCTGGCGCTCAGTCCGGCGACGTTGCCGAATGCGCAAGCCTACGTCGCCTTCGCACAACAACTGAGCGCCACCGGCGTCGCGCCGCGCACGTTCACTTTGTCAGCCAGCCCCACACCGCCGAACTGGCTGGCGCTCACGCCGGGCGGCTTGCTCACGGGCACGCCGCCTGCGCCGGGCAACGTCAGCTTCGCCGTCAACGTGACCGATGCGAATGGTTGCGCGGGCACGCAAAGCTACACGCTGCTGGTCGGCTGTCCCACGCTCACGCTTGGCGCGTTGCCAGCGGCGACAGCGGGCGCGGCTTACAACGGCACGCTTACGCCGAGTCCGGCGGGCGCGTATCAATTCAGCAGCGCCAGCCAAACTGCTTGGCCCGCCTGGCTGACGCTGGCGAGCAACGGCGCACTGAGCGGCATACCGACGGCGGCGGGCGCGTTCACGTTCAACGTCACCATCACCGGCCCTGGCGCGTGCGCGCAAACGCTGGCCGTGACGCTGGCGGTGAATTGCCAAACCATCATGCTCAGTCCGGCGAGTTTGCCGAACGGCGTGCAGGGCACGGCGTATAGCCAAACGCTGGCGGCAAGTCCGGCGGGTACGACGTACAGCTACGCGGTGACGACGAACATTCTGCCGCCGGGTTTGTCCTTGAACAGCACAACCGGCGCGCTCACGGGCACACCGAGCGCGCCGGGCAATTACACGTTCGCGCTTACCGCGACGGGTTGGGCCTCCGGGCAGGCCTCTGGGAGCTGTGCGGGCAGGCAAGCTTACAACCTGCTGATCACCGGCACCTGCACAACGCTCAACGTGAATCCCACGTCATTGCCTGCGGGCACGCTGGGCACGGCGTATTCACAAACGCTCACGGCGACGGGCGGCACTGCGCCGCACACATTCAGCGTGGCCAGCGGCGCGCTGCCAACCGGCCTGACGCTGGATGCCAATACCGGCGTCCTCAGCGGCACACCCACGGCGGGCGGTTCGTTCACGCCCACGATTCGCGTCACCGGACAAGGCGGCTGCACAGGCCAACGGTTGTACATCATCAGCGTCGCGTGCGCGGCGGTGACGATCAATCCGGCGACCTTGCCGGCGGTGACGGCGGGCGTGGCGTATAGCCAGCAACTGACGGCGAATGTGGCGGGCACGTTCTCGCTGCTGCTCGGTTCACTGCCGCCCGGCTTCACCTTGAGCAGCACGGGCCGCATCAGCGGCACGACCACGCAAACGGGCAGCTACAACCTGACGGTGAAGCTGACGGCGGGCGGTTGCACGGGCACGCGGGCGTATACGCTGGTCGTGGGCGGCGGCAACGTTGCGCTGGCGCTGAGCGGCGATTACGACGGCGACGGCAAAGCCGATCCGGCGCTCTGGTCGGCCAGCGATGGCGTCTGGCGGATCATCAAGAGCGGCACGCAACAAACGCTGAATCAAAGCTGGGGCGCGGCGGGCGACGTGACGTTGTTGGGCGATTACGACGGCGATGGCAAGACCGACTTGGCGGTGTTCAGACCAAGCAATGGCACCTGGTACGTCAAACGCAGCAGCGACGGCACGGCATTGATCAAAGCCTGGGGCTTGGCGACAGATGTGCCGGTGCCGGGCGATTACGACGGCGACGGCAAGACCGACATCGCGGTCTGGCGCGGCGCTGAAGGCCATTGGTACATCCTCTACTCAGGGCGCAGCAGCGACGGGGCCATTGACAGCGTAGCCTGGGGCGCGAGCTATGCGCCGTACTTCGATGTGCCGGTGCCGGGCGATTACGATGGCGATGGCAAGACCGATGTGGCCGTATTCCGCCGCGCCACCGGCACCTGGTTCGTCAAACGCAGCAGCGACGGGCAGTTCATCAGCAAGGCGTGGGGCCTGGGGACGGATGTGCCGGTGGCGGCGGATTACGATGGCGATGGCAAGACGGACTTCGCGGTCTGGCGCGGCAGCATCTGGTACGTCTGGCAAAGCGCGTCGAATGATTACCGCGCCAGCGCCTGGGGTTCGGCCAACGAGCCTTACCGCGATCAAGTCGCGCCGGGCGATTACGATGGCGATGGCAAAGCGGATGTCGCGGTCTGGCGCGGCGCTGAGCAAACCTGGTTCATCAAGTGTTCGGCCAACGATACGACGCTGACCAAGGCGCAAGGCCAAAGCAGTGACCGGCCCGTGTCTAACCCGGCGCGTTGAAGCGTCTGCTTCAACCCCTGACGAACGAAGAGGGCGGCAGAACAATATCTGCCACCCTCTTCGCGTGCGCTTAAGTAGGCGGGCAAAAATAATCAGGCATTTAGACAGGATGGAAAGGATTTACTGAGGGATTTACAGGATTCAAACTGCGCAGTGCTGACCAAGTGTTCAACCCTTTCCTGTTAATCCTGTCTAGACCTGCTTATTTTGCCGGTGTTCTTACCAGTAATGACGGCGCCTTTGAGTCCGAGGCCCCCGAACAACCCCTTGCTGCGCGCATACAGCGTTTTCGTTTTGGCTGTTCAGCAGGCAGGCAAGCAGCTAACAGTTGGCAGACAAGGGAATCACGGCAAGGAATAATAGCCCCAGTCAATTGAATTCATTCCTTTGTCTTGATTCCTTTGCCAGATGCACACACGGCTAGGCCGTGAGATTTTGATAGGCGACTTGCCCCGCGCAAATTGTATAGACCGTCGTGAAATCGGGTTTGAAGACGGCGATGTCCGCGTCTTTGCCAACCTCAAGCGAACCTTTGCGCGCGGCGACGCCGCAGGCTTGAGCGGGCAGCAGCGCGGCGGTGTGCGCGAGGTCTACCAAATCCATACCGGTGAATTGCAGCGCGTTGCGGGCCGCGCCGTTCAGCGTCAGCACCGACCCGGCAATCGTCACGCCGTCGCGTAGCGTGCACAGGCTGCCGCGCACCTGAATCTGAAAATCGCCCAGCGCGAATACGCCATCGCCCACGCCCTGCGCGGCCGTCGCGTCCGTCACCAGCGTCAAACCCGCGCGCCCTTTCATCCGCCAAGCCAGCCGCGCCATTTGCGGATGCACGTGCACACCGTCGCAGATCAATTCGGCGCACAGGCCCGGCTCGTTCAGCGCCGCCGCCGCCAAGCCCGGCTGGCGATGATGGACGCCGGACATGGCGTTGAACAGATGTGTCGCGCGTGTGGCCCCGGCCTCAATGGCGGCGAGCGCGGTGTCATAATCAGCGTCGGAGTGGCCGAGTGAAGCAATCACGTTGTGCTCGGTCAACCAGCGAATCAATTCCAAGCCGCCGGGCAACTCGGGGGCGAGAGTCATGATTTTGAGGCGACCCCCAGCGGCTTCGAGCAATTCGCGGCATTCATCGAAGTTGGGAGCGCGGATGCCCGCGGCAGGCTGGGCGCCCTTGAATTTTTGATTGATGTACGGCCCTTCGATGTGCAAACCGCGGATGGCGGCGGCAGGTTCGGTCTGTGCGGCTTCGGCTTCGAGCGTATCGGCGACGGCGCGCAGCAATTCGCCATGCCGCGCGGCAATCGTCGTCGCCAGAAAGCCGGTCGTGCCGTAACGCAGGATCGAACGCGCGATGCGGCCAATCCCAGCCGCGCCATTGGCCATCACGTCGTCGCCGCCACTGCCGTGAAAGTGCGTGTCAATCAGGCCGGGCAGCACGTAACAGCCGCTGGCATCAATGATCTGCGAACCTTCGTCGGGTTCGGCATCCTGGGCTGTGCCGACGTAAACGATGCGCCCGGCTTCGCAGAGCACCAGGCCAGGGGTAATGACGGATTGCGGCGTGACGACGCTGCCGTTGATGATGGCGAGACGGTTGTTCATCGAGGTTGTGTTGCTGTTTTTGAGTGCAGGCAATCCAACGAGTTAATAGACAGGATGAACAGGATTGATTCAGGATTTACAGGATGGAGAACGCCATGTCAGCGGGCCGTTCTTGGTCAATCCTGTTCATCCTCAATAAATCCTGACAATCCTGTCAAAATCTGCCTGCAAGCTGACCGTTCAGATTTAACGCTAACAATAGCGTCCGACCGTTTCGAGCAGCGCGCCGAAATCAAGCGGCTTGCGCAAATATCCGGCGGCTTGCAGCGGGGCGACCTGGTCACTGACTTCGTCGGTGGCCGAAAGCAGCACGACCGGGATGGCGTTAAATTCGGGCAGGCTCTGCTGCCGCGCGCGGAATTCCCAGGCGTCCATAACCGGCATCATCAGATCAAGCAGGATCAGGTCGGTCGCCTGCGCGCGGTTTAGGTGCGCGAGCGCTTCCTGGCCGTTCGAGACGCCCGTGGCGCGGTAGCCGTTGCTGGTCAGGATCGTCACCAACAGATCGCGGATGTCGAAATCATCTTCCACGATCAAGACATGTTTATCGGACTTGGATTGGTTTGCCATAAAGTTCAGCTTGCACCATGCATCCTGGCTTTTGGTTTGAGCCGCCGCACAGTCAGGCCGCGCCCGTGGAAAGCCAGCCGGAAAGCGCGGGCATTCTACTGCAAGAATAGCGCGGGGCGCACTGACAAGTTTTGTAAGACAGGCGGTCGCGTCCGGCTGGGAACGCGGCGGCGCAACGCGTTTACAGCCATTGGTGGCCGTGCTACCTTGCGCGCGCAACATCAACCTAAATCGAAACAAGCAAGATTGGTAAACTCAGCCTACCTGAGCGCGTCAAGTGCAGGCGTTTAGAGTTCAAGCTTTAGCTTGTCCGGGCGCGCCGTAGGCGCG
>JANOWX010000287.1:0-7285 GCA_031418175.1 Acidobacteriota bacterium
CTACACGCCGTTGCGCGAGAACAAAAACGGACAGGTTTTCTTCGATACGGTCAACGGCAAGATTCTGCCGTCGGAATCAAGCAACAATCCGTTGAAGGGCAAGCATAACTTTGGCCCGCGTGTGGCGCTCACTTGGTCGCCCAACCCAGAAGGCAAAGGCTTATTCGGCGGCGGCAAGACTTTGTTGCGCGGCGGCTTCGGCATGTATTACGGCCCCGGCCAGGTAGAGGACCAGATTCAACCGATTGAATCAGACCGCATCAACTCAACCATCAGCAATACTTCGTTCGACGCGAACATTGCCGGTTTCGTCCAGACGCTGCGGCAGAATTTCATTAGCAATCCTAACAACCGTGCTTATCAACCGCGTGCCTATGCGCCGGAATACACCATCCCAGAGAAGGTTTATACCTACACCTTCTCTTACCAACAGGAGCTACCTTACAAGGTCGTCAGCACCATCGCTTACGTCGGCAGTCAGGGGCGGAATCTGTTTCTGCGCGGACTGACCAATACGTTGCGCGGCGGCAATGCTTCAATCCTTGAGGGCGCAGCGTTGCCGAATAACGCCGGCGTCATTAACCGCACGGACGCCACTGGCCGTGTGATCGGCGTGACCAGCGTGCGCGTCTTCGACATCATCAACAGTCCGAGCGCCTGCGGTCTTGCCACCACCACTACCAACCCCATTTGCCGCCCGTTTGCCGAGATTGACACCAAGACCAGCAACGGCAGCGACAATTACAATTCGTTGCAATTCACGCTCAACCGCCGCTTTTCCAGCGGGCTGACGCTCAATTCGCAATACACGCTCTCGCGCAGCTTCGGCGAAACTTCTGGCTCGAACGAAGCGCGCACCGCCGGTCAACCCTTCGGCGGCTCGAACGGCACCAGCAAAGACGTGAACGATTACGCGGCGGACCGGGGTTATAACAACTTCGACGTGCGCCACACTTTTAATATCAGCGGCGTTTATGACCTGCCTTTCGGCAAAGGCCGCAAATATGCTTTTGACGGCGTAGCCAATTCGTTGTTCGGCAATTGGGAAGTCGGCACGATTATCAACGGACGCAGCGGCATACCGATTGACGTGACGCTCACGCGCCCCGAAGTCGTGATTCAATGCACCGACCCGACGAAAGGCTGCACGGCGAACGAAGTGCGCGCGCTGCCGGGTACGATCAGCGCGGCCAGCCCCTTGCCCGCAGGCTTCGCGGCGGTCATCAACGTGCCGGGCGGCGGCGCTTCGCGTCAAACGCGGCGTCCTGACTTGATCGCGGGCGTCAATCCGTATCTCAAGAATGATCGCAACCTGCTCAATCCGGCGGCCTTCGCCATTCCGAAACCGGGTACGTTCGGCAACCTGCAACGCAATGCGCTGAAAGGCCAGAACTTTTTGCAGTTCGACCTGATCGCGGCGAAACGCTTCCCACTGGGCGAAAGCCGTTATCTGGAATTCCGCTCGGAGTTCTACAACATCTTCAACCACGCGAACTTTGCCGATCCCTCTGCGACGCTCTCGAATGCGCTCGGCACCGCCGCAGGCCAATTGCAGCCCGGTCAACCGTTCACTCAGGCGGCAGCAGGCTCGACCTTCGGATTGGTGCGGCAAACGGTCGAACGCGTCATCGGACTTGGCACCAACCGCCAGATTCAGTTCGCGTTGCGCTTGAATTTCTAAAATTACGCACCTAACCCTGGGAGCGCAGTCCTTCCAGGCGGCGGGCCGTGGCGACGCACTCCTTGGTTTGCCAAAGCGTCTTCCGGCCAAGGTGCGCAGGCTGGAAGGAAGCACTGCGCTCCCAGGGTTGGGATGGCGGGCTGATGATTATTGGGGGAGGTCATCAGCCCGGTTTTTCATGCGGCAGCAGACCAAAGACAGCGCGACATTTACTCATCAATCGCTCCCTGTTAGTCTCGCGCACCAACAAGGAGCCTTTCGATGCAAGCAACCAAATCATTCAAGCAAACGCTATTCGCATACAAACAGGTCTGGCACGGGATACTGGTGTTATTGGCTTTGCTGCTCGGCGGCTGCCGCCAGAACGACACCGCGTCCGCGCCAGATACGTCCGCCAAATCGTCCGCGCTGACCGTCAAACCAATCGCGTTCAGCGAACTGAATGACACCGAAGAGTTCAACGCATCGGGCATAGTGCCGCTTGACGAGGGGCGCTTTCTGTTTTGCGACAACCACGTGAACGATGCGCTGTTCGAACTCAACCTGACGTCCGAGGGACAACAACAGGGCGCGTTGATCCGGCGGCCCTTGCAGGGCGTGACGGGCGATGCGCTTGACGACCTGGAAAGCATGACGCTGGCGGAAGAGAACGGGCATCGTTTCGTGTTTGCCGCGTCCTCGCTCTCGCTCAAGAAGGCCATCCAGAACTTGCAGGACAAACCGGTGCGCGTCCCGACCGATGGGTTGTTGCGCGTGACGGTCAATCAGGGTCATGGTTTGAGCGCTGAAAACATGCCGGGCTTCCGGGCCTGGTTGATCGAACACAATCCTGATTTGGCGGCGGCGGCCAAGCTGGGGCCGAATAACGACGGGCTGAATATCGAAGGGCTGGCCTGGGATCGCCAGCGACACGCGCTGCTCTTCGGGGTGCGCACGCCGGTGGTGGACGGCAAACCGCTGGTGCTGGCAATCAAGGTCAAGGATTTGGCGGGTGCCTGGACGACCGGCAATCTGGAGATGCTGCCGCCCATACGGCTGACGCCCGAACCGTCGAAAGAGGAACGGGGCATCCGCAGTCTGGAATACATCGAAGCGCTGGGCGCCTTCCTGGTCGTGCTCGGCAAATCCACTGACGATTCAGCCGCGCCCTTTACGCTCTCAGCCTGGGACGGCCAAGCCGCTGGAACGCTGCGGCA
Organism: Acidobacteriota bacterium; assembly: GCA_031418175.1. Taxonomy (GTDB): domain Bacteria; phylum Acidobacteriota; class Blastocatellia; order RBC074; family RBC074; genus JACPYM01. The sequence goes on from JANOWX010000287.1 coordinate 2,878, forward strand.
ACTGCCGGTCAAGTTCAGCAAGAAGATGAAACCCGAAGGCGTGACGGCGGGCACGGTCGGGGGCAAACCCGTGTTACTGTTTGTGGACGACGGCGGCGGCTATCAGATGTTGCCGTTGGACGCGCTGAAGCAATAAACCTATGAATGAAAAAAAACGCGTGCTGATCCTTTGCACTGGCAATTCCGCGCGCAGCCAGATGGCTGAAGGGTTGTTGCGTCAAGCTGGCGGTGACCGCTTTGAAGTCCACAGCGCCGGCACGCGCGCCAGCTTCGTGCGCCCGGAAGCGCTTCAAGTCATGCGCGAAATCGGCATTGACATCGCGCAGCATCGTTCAAAAAACGTGGATGAATTTGCCGGGCAAACATTCGACTACGTCATCACCGTCTGCGATCACGCCAACGAAGCCTGTCCAATCTTTCCTGGTAAAACACAGCGCCTTCATCACAGCTTTGAAGACCCGCCCGCGCCCGGCGTGGGCACTGACGCAGAACGGCTCGCCATCTTTCGCCGCGTGCGCGACGAGTTGCGCACCTGGTTGAAGACGTTCAGCGCCACCCGCTAAAACCGGCACTTCGCATTGTCCGCCTTCACGTAATAGCTCTTGTAGTTCTTCGCCTTCTTATCCATACAGCCCATCAGATTCAACAACTCCACCTTGCGGAACTCGACCGGATGGCTCTCGCTTTGCAACGAGATATACCCCTCGCTCAACAGCATCCCGTCTTTCTTCACCGCCGGGTCGTGGCCGCTGACATTGCCGCCGCCGATCTGCGGCTTTTCGTATGACAGCACGACCTGCCCGTCAATGATGTGCTTGATGCCCTCGCTGCCGCGCACATCCAGTTCGACGCGCACCCATTGATCGCCGTCGTACGTCTTCGAGGTCGAGGTGATGCAATGCGGCGTAAACAGCTTGCCGTCGCGCTCGACGTTGGTGCCCGGCGTACACAGATTGGCCGTCGTGCGCGGCCCTTTGCCCAAGCCGCCCAGGAATTGCGCTTCGATAGAAATCGGGAAGTCCTGATCTTTGCCCATCGTCTGCGGGGCCTGACAATGCAGCATCGCGCCGCTGTTGCGCGTGGCCCAGCCTTCGCCGCCGGGGCACTGCTCGCCCACAAAGCGGTACTCGACCACCAGCCGGTAATAGGAAAACTTGTCCTGGTAGAAAATGTGCCCGTAGCGTTTGTTGAACGCGTCGTATTTTTCGTAGCCCACCTTCATCACACCGTTCTCGACGCGAAAGGTGTTGCCGAAATTGTCATCCAGCGCGTAGCCGTTGATCTTCGGATGCCAATCCTTGAGGTCTTTGCCGTTGAACAGCGGCAGCCACTCTTCGCGGTTCGGATCATTCTTGGCTTTGCCCTGCGCACTGCCCGGCGCGGGCCAGCCAAGACCGCCCACAACGGCGAGCAACAACAACACGAGCGAGCTTTGTTTCATTCTGATTCTCCGGTTTTTTTAGGCTTGTTGAATTCCCACGCTTGTCGTGGCGGCGGATGATAGCTTGCCTGGCGACGGGAATGGAAGCGCGGCGAACTGGCCGTCTATATGTAAAACACACCAAGATGCCGGGTAACTTTCTACGATTGATTGGCAATGATCGGGTCCACGAAATTTTCAAAACCGACATCTTGGTGTGACGCCTCTATAGCTTGCCCCAGAGCGGTGGCCCGGAACATCCGTATTGGCCGCTCAACTGGCCGTGACCTATAATCGCCCGCGTCCGAGCTACCAGGAACAAACACATGAACAGTCAGGCAGATTATGACAGCCCGTGGAAAGATGTACTCGACCTCTTCTTCGAGGCCGCGCTGGAGTTCTTCTTTCCGCTGGCGCACGCGCAAATAGACTGGCCGCGCGGCTTTGAATTTCTCGACAAAGAACTGCAAAAGATCACGGCGGACGCGGCGCTCGGACGCCGTGCCGTAGACAAACTGGTCAAGGTCTGGCTCAAGACCGGGCAGGAGCTTTGGGTCTTGCTCCACCTCGAAGTGCAGGGACAACGCGAGTCAGATTTTGAGCACCGCGTTTACGTTTATCACTATCGCAGTCACGACCGCTTCAATGTACCGGTCGCCAGCTTCGTGATTCTGACGGATGAGGAAGAGAACTGGCGGCCCACCGCTTATCAAACAGAACTGCTGGGAACGGAAGTGCGGCTCAAATTTTCCGTCGCGAAACTGTTAGACTACCGGCAGCAGTGGAATGAATTGGAACGCAGCACGAACCCTTTCGCCGTAGTGGTGCAAGCGCACTTGATCGCACTGCAAACGCGCAACGATGCGCCCGAACGATTGCAACGTAAGCTCGCGTTGACCAAGCAATTGTATAAACGCGGATTCAGCAAAAAGACCATCATCGGGCTGTATCGTTTTCTGGATTGGGTGCTGGTCTTATCACCACCTTTGGCGTTGGAATACAAAGATAAATTGATCGAATTCGAGGAGAAACAAAAGATGCAATATGTAACATCTATCGAGCGTATCGGCATTGCGAAGGGCCTGCAACAAGGCATCGCCAGAACTACGTTATTTCAGTTGCAGCGTCGCTTCGGCCCGTTGGACGAAGCCACGCAAGCGCAGATTCGCGCGTTGTCGGTTGAGCAAGCCGAAGAGTTGAGCGCGGCGCTGCTGGATTTCACTACGCGGGCAGAGGCGGAGGCGTGGTTGCAACAACATCCGCCGCTCACAACAGCGCCTGCGTCTGACAGTATTGTGAATTGACTTGCGGCAGCGGTTGCGTTCACAAGGACACCATCCGGCAGTCGCGCCACGAAAAAATTGGAGCTTCCCGGCGAAAGGCGCTCGGATCGGATTGCCATTGGGATTGCTGTGGCGCATAGTCTGCCCCGCCGTAACGGTCATTTCTCACCGCCTGCTCCGTTCGGACTAACTTGAAAAGATCGTTGCTGCTTCATACGCAATTTACCTTGGTGCCATCATCATAATTTCGGGCGGAGTGGCGCGGTGACTCACAACTCTCTCGCGCCCGCTTCGCCAGCAACAAACCAGACGCCAGCCCCGTTCAGTGCGCCTGCCCCAATTAACTCGACCAAACGAACTGCTGCTTGTTGGCAATACGATTCGTTGCGTTGACGCCTGCGTGGGCGGTGAGCGCAGCGGATGTTGCCGGGCAGTCATTGCCGTTATCAGGAGAACTCCCCCATGCAAGTCTCGCCAATCTTTGACTCAATGTGGAAAACCATGCGCCGCTGTCTCAACGGGCCAGTCGGGTTTGCCTTCAAGAAGAAAATAACCATGCGTAAGATCCAAATCGCTTTGATATGCGTGGCTTGCCTGTTTTTCGTTACATCGGCGGTAATGGCTCAAAGGCAAAGGAGTGCCATGACAAACGCCGACGTCATCCAAATGGTCAACGCTGCTCTCTCCGAGCAAGTAATCACTACGTCGATTCGTCAAGCAACAACGAAGGACTTTGATCTCACTCCAACTGGACTGATAGCACTCAAAAAAGTGGGGGTTTCAGACGCAGTCATTCAAGTCATGCAAGAGGTAAGCAACTCGGCGAAGTCTGGCTCCACAGCAGGAAACAAAGTGCCCGCCGATGACAGAGAACAAACAGTTAACGCCGTGCTTCGACAGGCAGTGACTTCCCAATCTGGCGGAGCGATTACTCTCACAAGTTTTCAGAAGACTAATAGTGCCGAGATCGTGACCGTTCTTTCTAAACGTGATGACCTTAATTCAGATGTTGCTTCTTTTCGACCGGGTGGGTACGGATACCGTTTCATCTTTGGATCAACGACCGATATGTCACCTGGACAGAGCCTAATGGTCACCATGAGTTTCGTTCAGGATGCGAACCGGACGACCTCTGTCCTACCACCGAAGGTCTTCCAGATGGCGACCGAGATCGTCGTCGGCGTTCTGAAGTCAGGCACAAAGAAGTCCCATTCACTCCACAATGTGATCTTTGACCAAGTCAGCCTGCCTGGCAGGTAGCTTGTAAAGGCACAGGCGTGCGACACAACAGCGGACTCGCCAACATCGCCGCTACGATGGGCGGAACCAAAGCCGATGTCCTTTATGCCGGAGCGCGAGGCGGGTTTGCAGGGTTGGATCAAATCAACCTGCGGATTCCGCGCAGCCTGATTGGACGCAAAGAAGTGGATGTGACGCTCACCGTAGATGGCAAGGCAGCCAATACGGTGCGGGTGGCGATCAAATAAAGCGGCCAACGCCCCAAACGCACGTGCAGGCTCAACAAGCCCAGGCCGTCTTTGCAACTCAAGCTCTCCCCCTGAAGCCGCAAAGACCGCCCGGAGCCAGTTGAGCCTGCACCGTGCGTTGAGATTGTGGTGTGTCAGTAGCCCGACCCGGTGGGGGGGGGTGTGTCACGACGCCAGCCCAACCCCACGGGCGGGGGAACGTCAACAACAAAAAATAT
>JANOWX010000288.1:0-4981 GCA_031418175.1 Acidobacteriota bacterium
CTCATCTCATCCTGGGGCTGAAGAAGGTCCCAAGGGTTTGGCTGTTCGCCAATTAAAGAGGTACGTGAGCTGGGTTTAAAACGTCGCGAGACAGTTTGGTCCCTATCTGGTGTGGGCGCAGGAGTATTGACGGAATCTGACCTTAGTACGAGAGGACCGGGTTGGACTAGCCTCTAGTGTACCAGTTGTCACGCCAGTGGCACCGCTGGGTAGCTAAGCTGGGCAGGGATAAGCGCTGAATGCATCTAAGCGCGAAGCCCGACCGGAGATGAGTACTCCCCATGAGGGTCGTGGAAGACTACCACGTTGATAGGCTGGGTATGTAAGCGTAGTAATACGTTCAGTTGACCAGTACTAATAACCCCATTGGCTTGACCATAAGATTTGCTCAGCGCAAGTTGAGTTTCTTAGCAAGCATAGCTAACAAGCGAACTCAAGATTACCTATTCAGTAACTTTTAAGTTTTCCGGTGACTCTGTCGGAGGGGTCACACCCGTTCCCATCCCGAACACGGAAGTTAAGCCCTCTTGAGCCGATGGTACTGCGCGGGCAACTGCGTGGGAGAGTAGGTAGTTGCCGGATTAAATATCAAACAAAAGGCCGTTCCAAGAATCAACTTGGAACGGCCTTTTGTTGTTTTCAGAATGATTGAGAAAGCGCGACGCCATTGACAGCTTGCTCGAACGCTCAAGCGCAGGTCAGCGGCGGCGGCATACCAACTGACCGCGCCGTCTGGGGGAGAACCCGGTGATCCCGATGCGCGCACGGTCAACCTCCGGCCTGGTCAACAGGTAATCTACCGCGCGCATCACTTCGTAGACCAGCAAGCCCATCTGGCTGCGGCCTTCGAGTTGTTCTCTGACTGCGTCGGTGAAGATGTTCTGCCCGCGCTCCGCCGAACCGCGATAATCGAGCGAGAGGGTCAGAAAGCCCTGTCGCGCAAGGGCGCGCGCCCAGCCCGTGCGTGGGCGTTCGCTCAATTGCAACCGTGCGTCGGTAAGCTGTTGCCGCGTCCCGCCCGTGCCAGGCAGACAGATGATGGCGGGCAGCGGTTGTGTGAGTGACCACGCGCGGTTTGACCACCGTCCGGCTCGGGGCGGAACTGCAAGACCTCAATCGCCACATCACCGTCTGTGCGCTGCGGCTGCAACACCTCAGCGGCTAACGGGGCTTTCGCGTGCTGCAGGCCGAGCAAACGGCGCATACGTGATTGCGCCGATTCTGCGGCGTTGCGGCGTTGCGGCGTTGCGTGCCGCTGGCGATGGCGCACAGCAACAATGCCAAAATCACAATTGAAAAGATAAGTGGGATTGCTCGCACGGTCAGGGATTTTCATCCCTCCTGCGATAATTTTTCAACCTTGTTGCGGGACTATTCGGACAAGTGCGAGCCGATGATATATTGCCGCCCCAGAGCTAACTTAAGTTGAACCAATGATGGCAAAAAAGAAGATCAGGAAACCAAAGAACGTACAACCGCTCAATCAGAATCAGAGCCGGACTGAGAGTTTCACGAACAAGCAGAAAGGCAATTTGGTGGAAGAGATTGCAGCGATGATGCACGACTGTGTTGGCGTTAAAGTCGAGCGCAATGTCTTCCTCACGCCTGTCAATGGCGATCCTAGAAGAAAACGTGAGATTGATGTGTTGCTAACCTCTTACGTGGCGGGCTATCCGGTCAGACTTGCCATCGAATGCAAAAACGAAGCCGAGGTAACAGGCGTAGAACACATTGGTGCATTCATTGACAAGCTGGACGATGTTGGCATTCCACATCAACAAGGTGTCTTCATCTCAGCCACCGGCTATACAAGCGGCGCAATTGATCGAGCGAAGGCGAAAGGAATTCGCACATTGGCGCTGACAGGACTAACAGAAGATCGTTTGTCGGCGGCTGTCTCTGACGCTTGGCAATATTTGGTCTATTTACTCCCAGTAATAAAGCAAGTGTCGGTTACCAATCACGTGGCCGAAGCCCCGCCAGAAATATTCGATTTTCAGAATGAACAAGGAGAGCTATGTGGTTTTCTGCCCGACCTGATTTGGTTTCAATGGCAAAATCGTGAGATTGAATTGACGATAAGGTAAGCGCGAAATTGAACTGCGGATTCCAAATGGGTGGCAGCAGATTATCAATGGAAAACCAGAGCTGCCCTTAAAGCTAGAAGCGACAATTGAAGTGGTCGGGATTGTACTCACGATAAGCGGCAAAGTGCGTCAGCACTCCCTGATAGATAGGTTAAACGACAAGGCTGACAGGTTCCGTTTGCAAGCTAACTTCAATACTCAGCGATTGTTTGGCAGACGGCTCAACTTCAAGCACTTTTTCAAGGAAAGGAAACTAAAGGCCTGGCTCGGAAAGCGCAGCGGTGTTCAGCTTGTCAGCCGTATCCCGCTGCCGCGTCTTCTGTATTTGAATCAGTTTTACTACCCGATGAGTGAGCGTGTGGCGGGCATCTTTTTCAGTCATTGGAAGGCTTATGATGATGGACAACTTACGGCCCCTCCCGTTTTCACCTTCAACGAGATCGAAGGAAATGAGTTGAAAACCGCTTGGGAGCCTATCTGGGAAGGGCATTATAAGCTATGGAGTCAGGCCGCCCAGAAACCGGCTACCAGTGAGAACGCGTCATGAAGGACTTTATTCCAGGCCTTGAACTAGCCTCGAAATTTTATGAGGAGGCCGTCAGGCCGATACTCGAATCTGATTTTTCAGCCCTGCCCTACTCGGCGGCACTGATCGGCGCCGGGTCAGAAGTGCTCGGGTTTGACACCGAGATGTCGGCTGACCACCACTGGGGGCCGCGCGTGAGGTTGTTTCTGCGGCGTGCGTGATTACGAGCGCCAAGCAGGCGCGCTCACCGAAGCATTGCGGCAAAAGCTCCCGCTGAAATTCCGCGGCTACTCGACCAACTACTCGGCGCCCGATCTGAACGACAATAACGTTCAACACCTCCAAGCGGTCGCGCGCGGCGCGAGTCAATCATCGCGTCGAGGTGTTTATGCTGCGCGGCTTCTTCCTCGACTATCTCGGGTTTGAGCTTGACCGAGCAATAGAACCGGCTGACTGGCTCACCTTCCGTGAGCAGAAACTTCAGACGATCACGGCGGGCGCCAACTCCCACGATGAAATTGGGCACGACGAGATTGGATTGCAGGCAGTGCGGGACCATCGCTGCCCCGATGCTGTGCGGCCTCTTCTCGTGAAGGGTTGTGTAACGGTTTGTGATGGAGCGGCGCCAATCTGTATGCATGTTTGCGGCCCGCCATCGTTCTCGTGCTATGATCGCTGCGCGTGTGAATCCTGAGAAAATCATGTCATCCATCGTCAAGGCAAAGCTGATTTTCATCGTCGTCTGTCTGGCGGTTGCGCCTGCGTTTGGGCAACAGGCGGGGCGTGGCAAGCCTGCGGCCAAGGCGGGCGGGGCTGAAAAAAAGGCGGAAGCGCAAGACCCGCTCAAACAGGCGGCGGCATTGTTTGAGGCGGGGCAGGCAGCGCATCAGCGCGGTGAATTGGAGCAGGCGCTGGCTTCTTATAACGAGGCCCTCAAACTTGACCCTTCGCTGTGGCAGGCGGAGTTTCAGGCGAGCACGGCCTACTATTCGCTCAAACGATTTGCCGAGGCGCGCAGGGCCATTACGCACGTCATCGAACAGTTGAAAGAATTCGCCGATACGCCGGAGTCGCGCCAGCTTGGCGCGCGCGCGCAGATCGTGCTGGGCGAAAGCGCGTTGGCTGAAGCGAAACCTGACGAAGCGGAGCAAGCCTTCCGGCGCGCGCTTGCGTTGCAACCGGCGGCGGCGCGCGCGCACGCGGGTTTGGCTGAAGTCTTGTTGGCGATGGGGAAGCGCCCGGAAACGATCAACGAAGCGATCAACGAGGCCAAGGCTGCGCGGGCGGCTGGTGATGAGCGCGTGGCGACGTTGGCATTGCTCGGCGAGGCGCTGACGCTGGCCGGGCAGTATGACGAATCGTTGCCCGAGCTGGACGAGGTGTTGAAACGCGAGCCGCAGAATGCCGTTGCATTGCGTTATCGCGCCGAGGTGTTCGCGCGCCGCAACGATTTGACGGGCGCGCGGCGCGATTTGCAGGCGGCTATCGCCATTGAGTCGCGCCTGCCAGACCGGTTGCGGTTGGCGGAATTGCACGCGCGCGCCAAACAGTACAACGAAGCGATGGCGCTTTATCAGCAAGTCCTCAAGGACGAGCCTGTCAACAAGGAAGCCCAAACGGCGCTGGCAGCGTTGTTGATCGAGTCAGGTCAGGGCAAGGAAGCGATTGGGCAGCTTGAAACGTTGATTCAAACGCAGCCCAAGCGCGCAGACGTGCGCGCGCAACTGGCTGAGTTGTATTTGCCAACGCAGCCGGAAAAGGCGTTGGAACAATACGGCGCCGCCGCCAGGCTCGAACCGGAGAATGCCGCGCATCAGATCGGGATGGGCACGGCGTTGATTAAGCTGCGCCGGTTTCAAGAGGCCGTGCCGCTGTTGCGGCGTGTGTTGGCGGCGAATCCGAAAGCGGAATTGGTTTATTTCGCGCACACCAATCTGGCGACGGCCTTGTTCGAGCTGGATGATTTCGCCAACGCAGCGCGCGAGTTCGGTTGGATTCTCAGTCAGCAGCGCGAACAAAAACGCGCGGCGATTACGCTCTATTTTCTGGGCATCTGTTTCGACAAGCTGGGCGATTTGGTGCAGGCGCAGAAAGCCTACGATCAGTTTCTGTCGCTGGCCTCGCCGGACAATCAATTGGAAATTGACAAGGTGAAATTGCGGCTGCCCCCGTTGAAACGGCAGCTTGAAAAGGGGCAGGGCAAGCCCAAGAAATAGTAACTTGTCAGGACTCGACTTTGTCCATTTTCGAAAAACCGCGAAGGCCAAACCCGTAAGCCCTTTGCTATAAACGTCGGCATTTTTTGAATTTCAGTAAATCAACTCGTAGGCAATGCCGTAAGTCCTTTATTTGCGGTAAGCCCTCTAAA
>JANOWX010000289.1:0-23064 GCA_031418175.1 Acidobacteriota bacterium
CACCGGCTGAAGCCTGAACTCCATGCTCTTTTGACGAGGCTCTAACCAACATTACACGCAACTGTTTTAACCAAACACCCCCATTGGCACGGCCAGCCTCTCCCTCTATAATCCGCCCACCCTTGCTGTCAAAAGCCCGACAGATTGCTCCTTTCCCAAAGACTCGTTATTTCCAACTCGAACTCTATGCTTAAACGAATTGCTGTATCCCTGTTCGCCGTCGGCGCGCTGGCGCTGCTCTGTTCGCACACCGCCACGCTGGCCCAACGTAGTGAGGCTCCCGCGCAACCTGGCAATCAAGCGACCGCTTTGCCCGACTTCGACATTCGCGCCGCGCTCGACCGCTCGCAACCCGGTACAGACGACGCGCGCGCCAGCCGCTTTCGCCAAGCGCATCCTGACGCCGAATTAAATTTCAGTTCGCTGACCGGCGCGCCTTCGCGCCTGTGGAGCCGCCGCGCACCGCTGCTGAACGCAAGCAACGCCGATGCCGCCGTCAACGCGCGCCGCTTTCTGTCCGGCAATCCCGAACTCTTTCAACTCAGCCATGCCGAAACCGAAGCGCTCACCGTCACGCGCCGCCAGCGCGATGCGCACAACGGCGCGACGCATTTGACGCTGGCCCAAACCATCAATGGCCGCGATGTTTTCCAGTCCGAATTCACCGCGCATTTTGATCGCACGGGCGCGCTGTTGGCCGCGCATGGCGAACTCATCCCGGCCCTGGCGCGCAAGCTCAATCGCACGCAACCGGTGTTGACGGCAAACCAGGCCACACTGTCGGCAGGCGAGCACGCGGCTGTCGCGCTGGGCAAAGACGCCGCACTGGCGCGCACCGAAGACACCAAGCTGATTTACTTTCCGCTCACCGCCCACGAAGTCCGCCTCACCTGGCAGACGACGCTCTGGTTGCGCGACACGCCCGACGTATACCTCATCCTGCTCGATGCCGAACGCGGCTCGCTGCTCTACCGCCAAAACCTGACCTGGTATGAACAAAACCAGACGAATCCGCGCGGCCAGGTCTTCACCAAAGACAGCCCGCGCCCCGATGCGCCCGCGCGCAATCCGAATCCGCCCATCGTGCAACGCGAAGAGCTTCCCTTCACCGCCGCGCCCTTCAACGACAAGACGATTTTCAGCGCGAGCGATCCGCATGCCGATTGGTGGGCAGGCGCAACGCCGACCAGCCTCGTCAGCAACAACACCGACACGCATCTCGACCGCGATGCCAACAATGCCGCCGACGCGCCGCGCCTGAGCGCAGCCGATGGCAACTTCTCGTTCCCGCTCGACCTGACCCAGGCGCCGACGGCGGCGGATAATCAACGCGCGGCCCAGGTCAATTTGTTTTATTGGGTCAACCGCTATCACGATATTTTGTACAGCTTCGGCTTCACCGAAACGGCGGGCAATTTCCAGGCGAGCAATTTCAGCTTTGGCGGGCGCGCCGCTGACGCCATTCAGGCCGATGCGCAAGACGGCGCGGGAACCAACAACGCCAATTTCTCGGCTGGCAGCGACGGTTCCGGCGCGCGCGTGCAAATGTACCTCTGGTCAGGCAGCCCGCAACTCGATGGCAGCCTGGATCAGGGCATCATCATTCACGAACTGACACACGGGCTGAGCATTCGGCTGGTCGGCAACGGCACCGGCTTGACCGGCATTCACGCGGGCGGCATGGGCGAAGGCTGGTCGGATTACTTCGGCCTCGCACTGCTGCGCAATGAAGGCGATGACGTGGACGGCAGCTATTCCGTCGGCCAGTACGCGACGAACAACTATCGCCTCGGCATCCGCCGCTTTCCCTACAGCACCGACAAGCGCGTCTTCCCGCTCACCTTTGGTGACATACGCCTCAGCACCCGCGTCCACGACGTCGGCGAAATCTGGTGCAACGCGCTGCTCGAAATGCGCGCGCTGCTGATCAAACAACTCGGCTTTCAAGAAGGCCAACGCCAAGCCATTCAACTGGTCGTGGATGGTTTGAAGCTCACGCCGCGCGCGCCGACCTTCCTAGACGCGCGCAACGCCATCCTGCTGGCCGACAAGATGAATAACAACGGCGCAAATCAATGCGCGCTTTGGCAAGCCTTCGCCAAACGCGGGATGGGCGCGTCGGCCACCGCGCTCAACGGCGACGACGGGCGGCCCGAAGAAGCCTTTGACGTGCCCGCGTCTTGCAGCGCGGCCGGCATACTCAGCTTGAATCGTTCGGCTTATCTGCTGGGCGAAACGATGCAACTCAAGCTCGGCGACCGCAATGCCGCCGCGCCCGCGCGCGTGCGCGTCGAAAGCACCGTGACCGGCGATCTTGAAACCATCACGCTCAACGCCGACGCCACTTTTGTAGGCGCGTTCGACGCCACCCTGCGTCTCGCCGCTGGGGCCGTCCAGCACGGCGATGGCGTTTTGCAAGCCGCACTGGCCGCGCGCGACAAAATCAAAGTCACCTACGACGACACTGACAACGGCAACGGCGCCGCAATCCAAGTCATCGCCCAAGCCGATCTCGCCGGCGAAAAGACGGCCTTTGAAGACACCGTCGAAAATGAAAACCCCGGTTGGCGCAGCCTCGGCACGCCCACGCTGTGGGGCGTCACCACGTCGCGCGCCGGTTCGGGCACGCAATGCTGGACGGATAGCCCCAGCGGCAACTACCCCAACAATGCCGACACTTCGCTCATCTCGCCGCTCTTTGATTTCAGTAACGCGGCGGGCGTGACGCTGAGCTTTGCGCACAGCTACACGCTCGAAAACGGTTTTGATTATGGGCTGGTCGAATTCTCGCCGGATGACGGCGCAACGTGGCAACGCGCGGCGGCGTTCACCGGCACACAAACGGCTTTCACCCAGGCGCGTTTGACGTTGGACAACCTCGCAGGCATCCCGCGCGCGCGCTTGCGCTTTCGCTTGCTGACGGACGCGAACACGACCGCCGATGGCTGGTACGTAGACGACATTCGCCTCATCATCCGCACTTCCGACCCAACAGTGCTGCCGCCCACGGCTACGCTCGCGCCCGTCATTACTGAGGTTTTGCCCGCCTTCGGTTCGCCCAACGGCGGCACGGCAGTCAAGCTGAATGGCGCGAATTTCACCGAGAGCGCCGACACGCGCGTCTTTTTTGACAATGCGCTGGCGACAAACGTCAGCGTGCTGGGCAGCACCGTGCTCAGTTGCACGGCCCCCGCGCACGCGCTGGGCGCGGCGACCATTCGCATTGAGAACCGTTACGGCGCGGCGGTCTTCACCAGCGGCTTCACTTACTACGCGCGACCCACAACGTTGCCGCAACCCAAGATCACGAGCCTCTTCCCCGCTTCGGGCGGATTGCGCGGCGGCACGACTGTGACGATCACCGGCACCGACTTCACGCCCGAAACGGCGGTGACATTTGGCACGCTGGCAGCGCGTTCGATCACCTTTGTCAGCGCCAGTGTTTTGCGCGCCGTCACGCCTGCCGCCACAGCAACGGGCGCGGTTGACCTCGCACTCAGCAATCCCAACACCGCCAGAGCCACACTGGCCAATGCCTTCAGTTACACCGCCGCAACGCCGCCGACCGCGCGCATGATTTTGCCCAACGGCGGCGAACGCTTTTTCACCGGCAACACGATCACCTTGCGCTGGCAATCCAGCGACAATCGCGCTGTTGCGCGCCACCGGCTGGAATTGCAACGCAGCGCCGGCGCGCAATTGCCCGCCTTCGTAAAAGTCGGTGACATCGCCACCGACCTGCCCGGGACTGCGCAAGCGTTCAACTGGGCGATCCCGAATGCGCTGACGCCGAGCGCGTTGTACCGGCTGCGCGTGATCGCCGTGGATGATGAAGGCAGCGAGGGCGACGCTTTTTCGAGCGCCGATTTCAGCGTCGAACGCCGCTGGCTCGTCAACACCGCACTGCCGCAAGCCGTCCAGCGCAACGCCGTGACGCATGATGGCCGCTATGTTTATTCCATCGGCGGGCGCACCAGCGCCGTCAGCAGTACGTCCATCAGCACCGTGCGCCGCTACGATCCGTCGGCGCCCGCGGCAGAGGCCTGGACGACGCTCGCGCCCTTGCCCATTGGGTTAAACGCGGCGGATGCAGCCCACCTGAACGGCAAGCTTTATGTGCCCGCCGGCATCAATTTTCAGTCCGAGTTAGAGCCGCGCCAGTTTGTTTACGACATCGCCGCCAACACCTGGGCGACCGCCGCCACGCCGCCCGGCGATGTTTTTCTTTACGCGACCGTCGCTGACGAAGCGCGCGGTGTTTACTACCAAATCGGCGGCGTCAGCTTCAGCGAAAACGTCGCGGTCAACGCCGTGCGCGCTTACGACCCGCGCGCCAACACCTGGAGCAGTTTGCCACCGCTGCTGGCCGCGCGTTTCGCGCACGAAGCCGCGCTCATCAACGGCAAACTTTATGTCGCGGGCGGCAGCGATACCGTCAACACGCTGACGAGCGCCGAGGTTTTCGATTTCAGTACGCAAACGTGGGCGACCCTCGCCCCGCTGCCGCGCGCGCGCCGTTACGCCGTCAACGGCCTTGGCGCTGACGAAGCGGGCCGCCCGCTCTGGTTCCTCGCCGCGGGCGAAGAGGCCGGCGGGCTGCCAGCGCTGGGCAATGTCGAAGCCTACGACCTCGCTGCCAATCGCTGGTTCACGCTCGACAATTCGTTCAACCTGCCCACCGCACGCACGGCGGCCAGCGGCACCTTGCTGAATGGCTTTTTGTTTGCGCTCGGCGGCGGCACGGCTTCGAGCGGCACGGCGACCAACAGCACCGCAAACGAACGTTTGCGTTTGAATGGCGTCGCGTTGACCGTGCCCAATCAACCGCCCTTGTTGAATGTCGCCAGCACGCAACTCGCTTTCGTCAACGCCGAACTGCGCCTGTCCGTCACCGCCAACGATTTCGGCGCGGACATGCCGCTCACGCTGACGGCGCAAGGCTTGCCCGCAGGCGCGACCTTCGACGTGACCAACAACGGCAACAACCAGGCGCGCGGTTTGTTGCGTTGGACGCCGCAAACTAGCGACGCCGGGCGCACCGTCGCGCTCAGCTTCACCGTCAGCGACGGCCAGTTGAGCGATGTCAAAACCGTCAACTTGCGTGTCAGCAGCGCCGGGCCGCTCGCCACGGTCAACGCCGCCGATTATCGCGGCGGCCAACTCGCGCTCGATTCCATCGTCGCCGCCTTTGGTACGAATCTGGCAAGCGGCATTGAATCCGCGCAATCATTACCGCTGCCACAATCGTTGGCGGGCACTACGGTGACGGTCAACGGCACACTCGCGCCGCTCTTTTTCGTCTCGCCGACGCAGCTCAATTTCCTGCTTCCGCCCAACCTCGAACTCGGCCCCGCACAAATTCTGGTCAGCACGGCCGCAGGTAATTTTTCATTGGGCACGGTTGAGATCGTGGCCGCGCGCCCGGCGCTTTTCACCGCGAACGCTTCGGGCCAGGGCGATGCCGCTGCTGTGGCCACCGCTGATGGCGTCACTTTCCAAAACGCGCCTTTCGACGTGACGATCAATGGACGTCCAAATGTCTTGCTGCTATTCGGCACAGGGCTGCGCCGCGCCTTCGTCAACACGCCCAACGCCAGCAACGGCGTGGCCGATGCCGTCAACGTCACGATTGAAGGGCTGACCGCGCGCGTGCTCTTTGCGGGTGCGCAAGGCGGATTGGCAGGGCTGGATCAATTGAATGTGGAATTGCCGGCGGGCTTGGCGGGCAAGGGCGCGCGCCGCGTGGATGTGATCGTCACAGTGAATGGCAGCGTGGCAAATCGTGTGACGGTTCCGTTGAAATAAGCTGGCGCAGCCTTTGGAGTGCGGCGGCTCGACGCCGCTTTGGTATCACTTCGGCAATTCGAATCATGGTTGGCAAGAAAGGCAACGGCAAAGTGGCCTCATATGGTATTTATGCTTGAGGACATACCAAAGCGGCGTCGAGCCGCCGCACTCCAAAATTTTCATTGCCCAAACACGCCATACCACCCAGCCAGCAACGCCAGCCGCAATCCTGCCCACGCCTGCAACAGCAAACTGCCGCTTTGCCGTGCCACACGCCAAACCGCACGGCGATGCAATTCGCGCAACACCGGGCTGGTTTCGACAAAGGCAGCGGCGCGGCGCGTATCGAAGAGGCGTTCGATGATCGAACGATGCGAGACTTGCAACTCATTGCGCTGGTGATCGGCATCGAGCAGCGCCGTCGCCAACTCAAACAAGAAGCAATCCCATTCGCGCAACGCGCCGACGTTGATGTGCGCCAGACGCTGGCTGCCGCTTTCGTATTCGCCCAGCAACAAATCATCCACCGCCAGCAACAACAAATGCGGATCGGTCATGTGATCGGGCGGCAAGGTCAACGCGTGCTGACTGACGGCGCGGCTTTCGTCCTCGCGTTTGTTTTGGCGCAACGCCAGCGCCAGATTCCAGAGCATCCATGGCTCCAGCTTCGCGGGTTCCAGCTTCGCGCGTTGCTGCCAATCGCTCAGCCAATCAAGCGATGCGCGCAGTTCGCCAAGCTCGTATAAGTTGTAGCCGACTTGCGCCCAGGCCTTATCATCGTTGCGCAACTCAGTGCGATAGGCCGCGACATATTGGCGGAACCGGTGTTTCTGCCGCGCCTCCGCCAGCACTTCCAAATACGCCAACGAAGCGCGCAACCACAACTCGCCACGTTGCGGCATGGATTCAAGCCGCCCCTGGCACTTGGCCCAGTCGCGGCCTTTGGCGCAACGTTCGACCCAGAGCACGGCGGCGTTGGTGTTGGCCTGCAAGGTGTCCAAAAACGTCTCCAACACTTCGTCCATCGTGCGCTGCCAGCGGTCGTCTTCGCTTGCCGCGACGGCCTGATCCAGCGGCTCGCGCTTCTCTTCTCCTGATAAACATAACTCGCGGAAGCGTTGGCGCGCCGTGTCGTAATCGTCCCGGGCCAGCGCCAGTTTCAACTCGCGCAGCTTGGTTTCATCGCCGCCCAGGTATTGGCGCAAGCGTTCGACGGTCGCCGCCGCCGCGTCCAGTTCGCGGTCTTCCAACTGCAAATCAAACAGCGCGGTGCCCGCGTATTCGTAGTTCGGATCGAGTTGCAGCGCGCGTTGCAAGCTTTGCTTGGCCCCGGCGCGATCTTGCGTGCGAATGCGCGCTTCGGCCAGATAACCCAGCGCCAGCGGATAGTGCGGCATGAGTTTCGCCATCGCTGCGGCGGCTTCGAGATACGCGCCGTGTTCGTCGGTGATGCGAAACCAGTCGGCGAGTTGATACCAGGCGGGAAAATAATTCGGTTCGTCTTTGACCAGCGCGCGCAGAATTTTGACGGCTTCGAGCACCTGGCCGCGTTCGGCTTCGACGTTGGCGGCCATGATACGCAAATCGGCGGGCGGCTCGTCGCCAAAGATGGCCGGGCGGCAGGCGGCGCGCGCCTCGTCAAAGCGTTTGGCTTCGGCCAGCACACGCACGCGCAGGCGGTAGGCTTCGACCGAATGCGGCTGCAAGCGCAAGGCCTCGTCAAGCGCGGCCAGCCGTTCATTAACCGCGCGCGCATCGGTGATGGTGTTCGCCAGCGTCAGCCAGGCTTGGGGGGAACCGGGGCGCTGTTTGGTCAGCGTGCGCGCGCATTCGACGGCCAGTTCGGGCTTCTTCATTTCCTGCGCCCAATCGCGCAACACGCGCCAGCCCCAGTCGTAGCCGGGTTCGAGCGTGATGGCGCGTTGAATGCGTTTGAGCGCCTCTTCTTTTTCGCCCAGATGCCAAAGCAAATCGGCCAGACAGCCGTGATTGAAATGATCGAGCGGCGTCAACGCGCAAGCACGCTCCAACAATTCCCTGCCCTGCTGCCGGTCGCCTGCACGCTCATAGGCTTCGGCTAACTGCTGCGCCGCCGCGCCCCAACTCGGATTGATGCGCAGCGCCTGTTGCAGGGCTTCGATCTCGCCCGCAGGATTCAAGCGCACGCGTTGCACTTGCGCCAGTTCCAGCCACAGGCGCGGCGCCAGTGGGAAACGCCCGGTCGCCTGTTCGGCCAGTTGCAAGGCTTCATCCAGCCGCTGCAAGTCAATCAACTGTTCGATCACTGCCGACCAGGCCAGCGCCAGATCGGGGCGCGCGTCGAGGGCCGTTTGCAAGAACTGCAACACCTCAGCGGCATCCAGCGTGTCTTTGGCTTGCTGACGGTAGGCGAGCAAGCCGTCGCCAAAGGTGACCTGCTTGATCAGTTCTTGCTGAATCAACTCAAACGCCGCGCGCCGCTCGGCAGGCGTATGCGAGAGCGCGACCAATTCGCTGATCGCGTAATCGGTATCCACCGACAACCGGATCGCGTGGCGGAAATCGGCCTTGGCTTCTTCCACGCGGCCCGCTGACGAATGGACGCTGCCGCGCGTGCAATAGCTGTACGGATTCTCAGGTTCAAGCTGGCAGGCATGCGCGGCGGTTTGTGTGGCCTCTTCAAACTGCTGCAACTGCGCCAGCCTGAAGGCCAGTTCGCGCTGCGCCCAGGCATCCAGCGGATCAATCTCGACGACGTGGCGCAATGCCGTGACGGCCTGTTCGGGCTGATCGCGCAACCATTCAACCAGCAACTGATGCAGCGGCAAACTGTGCGGGAAGCGTTGCGTGGCGGCGCGCAGGAATTCGATGGCGGCCGCTTCGCCAGCAGTTTCAGCCAACAACCGTGCGGCGTGGCGATTGGCATCGGGCGCGAGCGGTTCGCCCTCCAGCACCTCGCGCCAGAGTTGCAAGGCCTGTGGCAATTGGCCCTGATAAACCGCGATCAGCGCCGCGCCGCGTAACCACGCACTGCGCGCGGCCTTGCCTTCGGCTTGCGCCAGCAGCGCGTTGGCTTGCTCGAAATTGCCGTACCTGGAATGCGCGTCCGCCGCATACAACAGCAAGTCGCCGTCATCAGGGCGCATCTGCAACCCGGTGGCCAGCACTTGCAGCGCGCGCGCTTCGTCATCCACCTGTTCGTAAGCGTGCGACAGCGTGCGCGCCGGCAAGCCGGATTGTTTGCCGAAGCGTTGGAAGCGGTCTTCCAACAGCTTCAAGGCCGCTTGCGTCTGGCGTTGCTGGCGCGCGGCGATGAAATAGCCGTGCACGTATTGCTCGCTGGTGTCTTTCAAACAGGCGGCGATGCGATAGAGTTCGCAGGCTTCGGCAAAGCGGCGCTGCATCCAGAAAATATTCGCCATCAGGTAAATGCTGTGCGCGTCGGTGGGCCGGTAACGCAACACACGGTGCAACAGCCGCAGGGCGCGGTTTTGCGTGCGCGCATCATCGCTCAACTCTTCGGCGAATTGCTGCCAGAACAACGGATCGAAGAAGCGGCTGGGGTCTTTTTTACGGCGTGCTTCGTCTTCGTCATCTTCGCTGGCCTCACCGTCGGTTTGCTCACCGGCTTCATCCGTGCCGGCGCTCTTTTCTTCTTTTCCACGCCACTGGCAAAGCGCTTCCTGATACGCCAAGCGTTCGCTGCGCCGCGCCAGCACGCGCAGGCTGTATATCTTGCTCATCTTCAGATTGGCGTCTTCGGGAAAAAGTTCGAGCAGCTTTTCGACACAGGCCAGAATCTGCGCCTGGTCTTCGTCGTACCAGGCCAGCACCAGCCGCGCCCAATGCGTCAAGCGATGTTCAGGATAAGCCGCGTTCAGCCGTTGCCAGACCGTCTCTGCCGCCGCGCGCTGATGTTTTTCCAATGCGTCCTGCAGCGCGTACAACTCGTCATACAACCCGGCCTCGCGCAGTTCGAGGCCATCCAGCAAGGCGGCTTGTTCGCGCGGCGCCAGCGCCATCCCGCGCGGGCCGCTGGAGCGGTAATGTTTGAGCAAGCCTTCGCCGAGTGCTTCGCCCAGGCTGCTGATGTAAGGATCGCGCAGCAACAGCGTCCCGCGCCGTTTGTCGTAACCGATGACCGCTTGCAAATGCGCGTTGCCGGGATCAACCGTCGCCAGCGTGAAGGGCACGCCGCGCTCGATCAATTTGACCGCATCATCCAGATTGACGCAGAACTCGCGCGTGACATAGCCGTTGTCGGCGGCCCATTTGCGTTCGCTGTAATCGGTCGTGCCGCCATAGCAAATCTGTTCGGCCACACTCAAGTGTTCGGCGGGCCGTTGCCAAAAACGGCTGATCATCGTCAGCGTCGCGGGCGCACAGGTCATGTGATGCTGGCGAATGAAATTGACCGGCAGCAATTGGCGCGGCGCGTTGGGGCTGGCTTCTTTCAAATGCTTTGCCACCTGTTTGAAAAAGTAGCTGTCGGTCTTTTCGGCCAGCGTTTGCGCCGCTTCAAAATCGCCGCACATATACGCCGCGTCTGAACGCCGCGCGTTCAGCCACTTCGCTTCGTCTTCATCCAACAGCGGCGACAGTTCGCTGAAGCGCTCCCAATTGGTGCGCGCAGCTTTGTGCAATTCCAGATCGGATTGCAGTTGCGCCAATTGCCCGACGATGGCCGCGCTTTCGAGGTGCGTGGCGGCCTCGCTCAGCAGCATCAAGGCGTCTTGCTCACGATCGAGCAAGACGTATAACTGCGCGGCCGCTTGCACCGCCGGGCGATACCACGGGCGCAAGTGCAAGGCGTGTTCGGCGGCCTGCAACGCCTCTTCGTAACGATCCTGCAATTCCAGCAGCGAAGATTTCTCGACCCAGACATAAGCTTCGTTCGGGTCGGCGGCTTCGGCCTTGGCCAGCCATAGTTCGGCTTCTTCAAAATCACGCAGATGCCCCAGCACCAACGCGCGCAAGCCGTACCAATCGGCCTGTAACGCGGGCGTCGCCGTCGGCAATTCGCCGTGTTGTTTCAAAAAATGCCAGGCGCGCAATGGCCCGTGGCGGTCGAGCATGACGCGCGCATAAAAGTATTGCGCCTCGGCGTGCGTGCGGTCGTTGCGCCACGCGCTCAGATGGTGGCGGTGCGCCAGCTTGCCCGAACCGAGCGCATAGGCCAGCCGCCCCGCCAGCACCTTGGCGTCAGTGCCTTGCCATGCGGCCAGCGGCGCAAATTGTTCGGCAGCGCGATAGGCCTGCAAATACAGGCCGCGCTCGTACAAGTCAAGAATTGGGATGAGTTGTTCAGCCGAGATCAGCATTGTGGATGCGAAAAAAGTGTAGGGGCAGACCTGTGTGTCTGCCCCGGTCGAGTCAGACGGCAACAGTCAGGCTTGCCACGCTCACCGGGTTCAACGCCACCGGGGCAGACACACAGGTCTGCCACTACAGTTGCCGCGCCAACGCTTCCAACTCGCGGCAAAAAGCATCCGCCTCGGGCGCGCTTTCGACAGGCGACCAGGGCGCGAAGTCTTTGTCGGAATCCTGCACATAGCCGCCCGCCGGTTGGCCTTTGACTTCGTAAATCACCGTGTCGGTCAGCGCCACCAGGCTGTGCCAAACGCCGGGCGGGATGTCCATGCCCAGACAGCCGGTCTCGTGCGCGAGCAAATGGCTGTGCGCCCAATCCACTGTGCCGTCGTCTTTGAAGATCAACAGCGCCAGTTGACCGCGCAAGAGGATGAAGCCTTCGCCTTTGTATTTATCGGCGTGGCGATGCGGGCGCACATAGGTGCCGGGCGTCAGCGCGTTGAGCATGCGATGGCAATGCTCCCAATCGTCGTCGTGCAAGCGTTGAATCGCGCGGCGGCGCGGATGCGCCCGCGCCTGTTGCAACAGTTCGTCAAGCAATTGCTGGTGGATGGATTGAATCATTCTGGTCATCGCGTTCCCTCGGCTGGGCACAGTAGCGCAAAGCGGCCAATTGCGCTACTTTCCGGCTATGAAAGACAGCTTGCCAGCCGAGATCGAAGAATACCGCGATGAACATTGGCGGCGCGAAGGCACGTCCCGCATTGAGACCGCCATCGAAGCCGAACGCTTTATCGAACAAACCGGCTTCGCCAATTGCCTGACCGACACACGCAAACCGGGGCCATCGCTTTACGTCGCCGTCTGCGGCCGCCGCGATGCCGTGATGCCGCACAACGTGCAGAAAGACCCCGAAGCCTCGCACACCTGGCTGTTGAAAGATGAACTGGTGCGGCGCGGCAAGGTTTACTACGGCAAACTGACCAAAGCGCGCACGCTCTTTCTGGCCCCGCGTATGATTCCGTTTTTCAACGCCGTCTGGGGCGTGCCGAAATCACAGGAGAAGAAACGGCTGAGCGCCAATGCCCAGGCGGTGCTGAAAGTGTTGCGCAAAGAGTGGGAGATGGCGACCAGCGATTTGCGCGTTGAAACCGGCATCGCAGATCGCAAAGCCATGACCGCCGCCATTGATGAATTGCAAGCCGCGCTGCTCGTCGTGCCGGGCGAGGTCGTCTATCAACCGAAGTTCACTTACATCTGGACGCTGGCCGTCGCGCGCTTTCCCGAACAGTTGGCTGAGAAGGTGGAACGATCCGTCGCCGTGCGCGAGATTGCGCGCTGCTTTTTGCAAAGCGCTGGCATGACTTTGCCGGGCGAGATGGCGCGCGTGACTGGGTTGGCGCGGCCCGAAGCTGGATTGGCAAATCGGGCGTTGGTGCAAGAGGGCTTCGCGGTGTCGCCCGCGCAAGGTGTGTATGTGTTGGCGGGTTTACCTGACTCCCTACACTTGTGACGGGACCTGATATGCGAGTGGTGTAAACATTGAGGGCAAAGCTTGGCTGTAAGCTTTACCCTCTCGTTTTTCACTTGGAAGCTTTGCCTGTGAAGTAAGCAACCAACCCGGTAAGGATTGAAATGAACGCACCAAACGCCAGTTTGCCTTCGTCGGTGTTAAGGCCTCGGCTGCTTGCGATCCACAAACAGAATACGACGCCTGCAACAAGCATTCCTGCGGTGAGATAACTAGCAGCAACTCCTTATGCCGCTGCTGCGCCGCATCCAGACGCTTTTGCTCAAGCTCTGCCGTAATTTCTTCGGGAGTTTTGCGAGGCGTAATTGAGAATTGATGCTCAGCAAAATCCATCCAGCGCTAGGCTTCGCCGGTAAACCGATCAATATCGAGTCTTTTGTCATCCATGAGGCGGCTCCGAGCCGCTCAAATCCCGACAATCTCCGTCGCCAACGGCTGATCCTTTTCCGCAATGCCAAACTTCTTGCCTTGGCGCTTTGCATCAATGGCGATTTCCATCAGGCCAATCGCCTTCCGTAGCACATCGCTTTTTGTGCCGCCTGTTTTCGAGGCCATGTCATTCAGCAAATCGTTTAGCTCCGGCGTGATGTCGAGACTCAAGCGGACGATTGTCCTTTCTTGGGTTGAAGGGTCAACGGATCCGGTTTTGGTTGTTGCAGGATACATAACTCTCTCCTTCATAGAATTTCGATTACTTCGGGCAAAGCGATATTACGTAATATCAAACGCCATCTCAACCAATCTTTACTGTTTTGCCGCCCCGCATAACCCGCAAATCCCGCAAACCTCTGCTGCTTACTTTGAAGCCTTAGAGCTAGCGTTGCGCTTATCATTGATCCCATAAGCCACTTTCGTTTTGGCATCCACCAGGATCGTGTTGCCGTCGCCTTGCCGCCCTTGCTGTCGAATGGAGTGGCCCATTTCTTTCAGCCGTGTCAGCGCCGGTTCCAGCATCACACCTTCCTCAATCGTCATGCTGTCGGGCAGCCATTGATGATGCATGCGCGCGGCGTCCACGGCCTGCCGCCCATTCATACCGAATTCCGTCACGTTCAGAATGATGCAGAGCGCCGTGTTGATGATGGTGCGTCCGCCGGGCGAGCCGGTCACCAGCACCGTCTTGCCATTGCGCGTCACGATGGCGGGCGTCATCGAACTGAGCATGCGTTTGCCGGGCGCAATCAAATTGGCGGGCGTGCCGATGTCGCCGCGTTCGTTGGTCTCGCCGGGCTTCTTGTTGAAATCGCCCATCTCGTTGTTGAGCAGAAAGCCCGTGCCCTTGACCACTACGCGCGAGCCATAGCCGCCTTCGAGCGTATAAGTATTCGAGACGGCCATGCCCGCTTTATCCAACACTGAAAAATGCGTCGTCTCGTCGCTCTCGTGCGCCTGGGCAATCGTCACGATGTCATTGCCCAATTCGACGCTGCTGGATGCCTTGTTCGGATTGATGCTGGCGGCGAGCGTTTTGGCGTAATTCTTCGACAGCAGTTTGGCGATGGGTATTTCGGCAAAATCAGGATCGCCCAGAAAACGCGCACGGTCGAGGTAGGCGCGCCGCATGGCTTCGATCATCAGGTGCAGGGTTTCGGGCGCAAAGCGATCGCGCTGTTTGAGGTCGAAGTTTTCGAGGATGTTGAGCATCTCGATCAACGCCACGCCGCCCGAACTCGGCGGCGGCATCGCGATGATGTCATAGCCGCGATAGCTGCCGGTGACAGGCTTGCGCTGTTTGGCCTGATACGCGGCGAGGTCTTCTTTCGTAATCAGCCCGCCATTGGCCTGCATATCCGCCGCGATCAAATCGGCGATCCAGCCTTTGTAAAAAACATCCGGGCCGCTGGTGGCGATGGCGCGCAACGTCTTGCCCAAATCAGCGAGCACGAGTTTGTCGCCCGCCGCCCACTTGCCGCCGCCCGGTTTGCCATAGGCCGCGACGGTCGCCGCGAACTTGCCCGCCGCGCTGTCAACCAGACCGTTGATGCCGCGCGCGAGCGATTCAGACAGGACGAAGCCTTCTTCCGCCAGTTTGACGGCAGGCAGCACGACTTGTTTCCACGGCAGTTTGCCGAATTTTTTATGCGCCAGTTCGAGGCCGCGCACGGTGCCGGGAACGCCGGGCGCAAGATAGCCGGCGGCGGTGAGGCTGCGGTTAATCTCGCCTTTGTCATTCAGGTACATCGTGGGCGTGGCCTTCAGCGGCGCGACTTCGCGGTAATCAATCGTGGTGGCCGCGCCATTCGGACGACGCACGACCATGAATCCGCCGCCGCCGATGTTGCCCGCTGAGGGCCAGGTGACGGCCAGCGCAAACGCCGTCGCCACGGCGGCGTCCACGGCATTGCCGCCTTGTTGCAGAATGGCCGCGCCCGCATCAGAGGCATACGAAGATGCCGAAACAACCAGGCCCGTGCGCGATGCAAGACCCAGGTCGGGCGCGTTCTGGCTTTGCGCGTGTTGCGGCGCGCGCGGCACAACCAATAGCAAAAGCGCAACGAGCAACAGCGTGCGAAGTTTGAATGACATGTCCAGTTCCTCCTGGGTGTGTTGAATGAGTCAGGCACGAGCGATTTAAGACTGTTTCAGCCAGGCTTGAAAAGCCGTGAGCGTTTCATCCTGACCGGTTTGCTTGCTTTGGGTAAGCAACTCGGTCATGACCGTCGCCGTCAGCAACGGAAACGCGCGGCTGGCTGGGGCGGGGAGATAACCTTGTGCGTTGAGGTGATAAATCTCAAAGAGCGTTCCGTCGTAACGCCAGATTTCAGGAATGTTGAGCGCCGCGTAAATCGGAAACTTGCCCAGCGAGTGACTGCTCAAATCAACTTCGACGATGATGTCAGGCGGCGGATCAACGCTGAGGTCGAGCGTGCGCTTGCCGATGATTTGCGCCGCGTGCTGGATGTAAAAACAGCCATCCGGTTGCGCGCCCGTTTCGCTCAACGCGCGTTTCAGCAAGGCTGTGCCGCGCGATTCCAGCCGTAAGCCCAGTTCACGCACGAGCAGGCGCGTCAGGTCTTGAATCAAATCCACATACTCCTCGTGTTCAGGGCTGGGCATGGCAATCTCCACTTTCCCTTGATAGTAACTAAGCCGCACATCACGCCGGTCGCCGAGTTGTGCGGCCAGCGTTTCAAAACCCTGCCAGTCAAAACCCGGCCACGACAGTGTCGTGCCAACAGGCATGTGGTTTACGACAGTTAGATATTCAGCAGGTTGAGCAACCATAGACACCTCAATAATTCTTACGCTACGAGTTCGGGAATCACGCGGCCTTCGACGACCGTCGGCACTTCCAACCGCCCGTTGTGTTTGTAGGCCGTCTTGAATTGATTGAGTCCCAGCAAATGCAAAATCGTCGCGTGCAAATCGTGCACGTGGGCGCGCTGCTCGATGGCTTTCAACCCGATCTCATCGGTCGCGCCGATCAACTGGCCGCCCTTGATCCCAGCGCCCGCCATCCACATCGTAAAGCCCCACGGATTGTGATCGCGCCCGTCGCCTTTCTCGTTAAAGGGCGTGCGCCCGAATTCGCCGCCCCACACGACCAGCGTCTTGTCGAGCAAGCCGCGCGCTTTCAGATCGGTCAGCAACCCGGCAATCGGCTGGTCGCTCGACGCGCACATCTTGGTGTGATTGCCCTCGATGTCGTTGTGCGCATCCCAGGCGCTGCCCGAACCGGAGTAGAGTTGAATGAAGCGCACGTCGCGTTCGACGAGCCGCCGCGCCAGCAAACACATCGTGCCGTATTTGTCGGTCACGGGATTGCCGATGCCGTACAGCTTCTTGGTCGCCTCGGTTTCTTTGCTCAAATCCACGGCCTCGGGCGCGGCGGCTTGCATGCGGTAGGCGAGTTCATACGAATTCAAGCGCGCCAGCAATTCGGTGTCGTCCGGTTTGTCGGCGGAGTAGCGCCGATTCATCTGGGCCAGAAAATCAATCTTGCCGCGCTGCTGTGCGTCGCTGACGGTTTCGGGCGGCGTGACGTAGTAGACCGGATTGGCGCTGGCGCGGAACTGCGTGCCTTGGTAGACGGCAGGCAGAAAACCGGCGCTCCAATTCTTCGTGCCGCCCAACACCTCAGCGCCATCGGCCATCACGACGAAGGTCGGCAAATTCTGATTCGCCGTGCCCAGTCCATACGTCGCCCACGCGCCCAGCGAAGGACGCCCGGCCAGGATCGAACCCGTGTTCATCTGGCAAACCGAACCGACGTGATTCAAGCCATCGGCCCAGCACGAACGGATGATCGCCAGATCGTCGGCGTGCTGCGCCATATGCGGCAGCCAATCACTGACCAGCAGGCCGCTCTGGCCGTAGGGTTTGAACACACGCTTGCTGGGCATAATCGTATTCGACGCCGTGCCCATCGCCGTGATCGGACGACCAAACGATTCCGGCATCGGCCTCCCGGCGAGTTTGAGCAATTCCGGTTTCGGATCGAAGGTGTCCAGATGGCTCGGCCCGCCTTCCATAAACAGAAAGATGACCGATTTGGCGCGGGCTTTGTGATGCGGCGGTTTGGGCGCGAGCGGATTGAGCGGCGGCTTTTCATCAATCGCCAAGCCCTCTTCCGCCAGCAGCGAGTTCAGCGCGAGCGAGCAGAGCCCGACGCTGGATTGTTGCAAGAAGTTGCGGCGATTGCGTAAGGCGTGGGTGGCGGTGTCGGTCAGCGGTTGTCGGTTCATGGTGTTTGCGGATTGAGAACATCATCGGGCGTTACGATCGTGATGTTCTGAAAGCGTTTGAAATCGTCGCCATTAAACGTCAGCAGATGCGTAACGCCATGCACCTGCATTGCGGCAGCAATGCGGGCGTCGTGCGCCGGTTTGCCCTTCACTGCCTGACTGACGACCAATTGTTTCCACTCGGAATAGAGTTCCGGCCTGTCGAGTTTCAGCACCAATAACTGTTCAAAGCAGGTCAGTCGAATCAGCGCGTCTGCCACGTCAAGTCCCAAGCCATTGTTTGCCAGCGGGCGTGTTGCAACCACCCAAAATTCGTAGAGGTTCTGCGGGAAGACGCAGACCGTTTCACCGCGCAGCAACAAAGCATTGATGGCGTCCTGCGACACTTGCTGCTTGGGATGGCATTTCTCCACGCTGCGGATCAGCAGGTTGGTATCAACAACGTAGCTCACAACGCCTCGTCTTCTCTGGTGTAAATGCTCGCGCGGCTGTCATCTACCGGGAACGGGACGTTCACTGAATAGGCGGCGACGAATTCCATCCAGCGATTAGCTTTTTCCTGTGGTGTCAGTCCAACCAATGGCGGTGTCACCTCATCCTCCGATGCGTAGATGGCTTCGCGGTTGTCATCAAGAATTACGGGTGTATTTGGATCATGGCTGGCCGCCCACTCTTGCCACTGTCGCGCCTTGTCTTGCGGAGAAAGCATTGCGTGTGCGGCGCCATTCTTCCGTTCGGCCAGTGAGTGCAGATAAACATCCAGCGGCACCTGCCGCGCTTTAGCCTGTGTTTCCAACTGCCGCAACACCTCAGCCGTTTGCGGCGAAACTTGAATTGTGACTGTCCCTAAACTCATACGACTACCTCCCGGCGCAGTCTACTGACCTCAATTCATGTAAACAAACTCATTCGCATTGAACAGCACGTGGCAAAAATCAATCAACGCCGCCGCCTGTGCTGGCTCGACACTGTTCGGCAAATTCAACGGCAAAGCCACCGCTTGCTTCGCTTCGCTTCGTGTTTGGATCAGCCCCGCCTGCTGTTGCAAAAAGCGCAGCGCCGCTGTGATCTCTTCCGCCGCCGGTTTGCGTGCCAGGGCCAATTGGTATGCCGTGACAATCTGCGCATTCACATCCGCCCCTGCCAGTTGCAACACACGCCCGGCAAAAGCCTGCGCCGCGCGCAAAATCACTTTGTCATTGAGCAGGTTCAGCGCCTGTGGCGCGGTCGTCGTCACATTGCGGCGCGCGCAACTCTCGTGCGAATCAGGCAAGTCGAAGGCCTGGAACATGGGATAGCGCGAATTGCGCCGCATAAACACGTAGATGCTGCGCCGGTTGCGCGCCGCCTCGCTCTCCTTGCGATTCCAGCCGCCGCGCACGTCCATCTCTTTTGGGATTTCGGGGAATACGCTGGGCCCACCCATCTGCCGGTTGAGTTGCCCGCTGATTGCCAGGATCGCGTCGCGAATCTCTTCGCCGCTCAGCCGTTGCCGCCGGAAGCGCCAGAGCAATTTGTTGTCGGGGTCAACCTGCGCAGCCTGTTCGTTAAACGTCGTCGCCTGTTGATAGGTGTTCGAGAGCATCAGCAGCCGGTGCATTTTCTTCATGCTCCAGCCCTGTTCGACAAAGGTGACCGCCAGCCAATCCAGCAATTCGCGGTGCGTCTCGACCTCGCGCATCTGGCCGAAATCGTTGGGCGTGCCGACGATGCCGCGCCCGAAATGGTAATGCCACAGGCGATTTACCATGACCCGTGCGACCAGCGGATTGCTTGAATCGGTCAGCCAATTCGCCAGCGTTGTGCGGCGGCCCGTTGAAATAACCTTGTGGCACGGCTCGATCTTGGCGTCGTTGCGATCAATCACCGACAAGTAGCCGGGCTGCACTTCCGCGCCGTAATTGTCATAGCCGCCGCCTTTCAGCAGGAAGTGCTTCGGCGCTTCGGGGCC
Organism: Acidobacteriota bacterium; assembly: GCA_031418175.1. Taxonomy (GTDB): domain Bacteria; phylum Acidobacteriota; class Blastocatellia; order RBC074; family RBC074; genus JACPYM01. The sequence continues at coordinate 19,244 of JANOWX010000289.1, forward strand.
AACGTCAGTCATGCCTGAACCGAGGGGCAGCGGTTGCGGCTTGATGCTATCGAAGGCGGCCAACTCTTTGCGCAACGCTTCCCACTGCTTCTTCTGTTCGCCTTTCAATTTGTTGGCGATGCCGTTGCCGTCTTCGTCCACGCCGTAATGCAGTTGCCATTGGGCCTTGTGGTACATCAGCCATTGCATAGAGTCGCGCCTGGCGGGCGGCGTGGTGATCGCGGTTTGAATCTCCGCCGGATACTTTTCAAAGCCATCGTCATAAAGCGCCTGCCTGGCTGGTGCTTCCAGCATTTCAATCCGCGTGCGAATGTCCAGCGTCTTCTCCCCCCACACCACGCGCCGGCGTTCGTACTCGGCCTGCTCGGCGCGCGAGACCAGCACGTAATCGTCCTTCGCGCGCGTGGCGGCGAAGAAGGCTTGCAGCCGGTAATAATCCTGCTGCAACACGGGATCGAACTTGTGATCGTGGCAGCGCGCGCAGCCGTAGGTCGTGCCGAGGAAGACCGCGCCGACCGTGTCGGTGATGTCGTTGAGAATCTCCTGCCGCCGCTGCATCAGATTGCGCGCGTTGTATTCGTCCGGGTAGTGGCGATTGAAACCCGTCGCCACCAGCGCGTCCGCATCATCCGGCCACAATTCATCGCCCGCGATTTGCTCTTTGACAAACCGGTCGTAAGGTTTGTCCGTGTTAAACGCCTTGATGACGTAATCGCGATAGCGCCACACGTTGGGCCGCGTGTCGTCGGCCTTGAAGCCGTCGCTCTCGGCATAACGCGCCAGATCGAGCCAGTGCCGCGCCCACTTTTCGCCGTATTGCGAACTCGCCAGCAAACGATCAACGACTTTCTCAAACGCGCGCGGCGAACGGTCGGCCACAAAGGCGCTGACCTCTACAGGCGTCGGCGGCAAGCCCGTCAAATCAAAGCTCGCGCGGCGCAGCAACGTGATCTTGTCAGCGCGCGGCGCGGGCGTCAGGCCCTGCGCTTCCAGCTTTTGCAAGACGAACGCGTCCACCGGCGTCTTGACCCAGGCGCGCTTTTTGACGGCGGGCACAGCGGGCTGCTGAACTTTTTGATAAGCCCAGTGATTCAGCAAGTCAGCCTTAAACGGCAGGTCGTCCGCCACGGCCAACACACCGCCAGCCAATGCCAACACAACCAGCACAGCCTTGATTCGAGTGAAACTGCCCATAACTTTTTCTCCAAAGTAGCGAGGGAGGTTTTACCAATTGACGAGCGCGTGTATTCTTCAGTCAGCTTCGGCTGAAGTCAATCAATTTGGAGGAGTCACGCGCATGCGGCAGCACAAACCGAATTCAGACAGATTCAACCACGAAGAACCGAAGAGCACGAAGAAGAAAGTTAAAGACACCCGGCCTTCTCTGCCCTTCCTTCGTGCTCTTCGTTTCTTCGTGGTGAATGCGCTCTTCGCCGCGTTGACAGTGGTGGCCCACGCGCAACCACGCATCACCACTTTCGCCGGCACTGGCCAAGCCGGTTACACGGGCGACGGCGGGCCAGCCAATAAAGCCCAACTCAATCAACCCTTCGGCCTCGTGCGCGGCCCCGATGGCGCGCTTTACGTTTGCGACATTGGCAACCACGTCATCCGCCGCATTGACCGCAAAGGCGTCATCACCACCGTCGCGGGCACGGGCCAGCAAGGTTACAGCGGCGACGGCGGCGCGGCGCGGCAAGCGCAACTCAACGAACCTTATGAAGTGCGCTTCGACAAGGCGGGCAATCTCTATTTCGTCGAACGGCTCAACCACCTCGTGCGCCGCGTGGATGCCAAGACCAAGCTCATCACGACCATCGCGGGCACCGGCCAGCCGGGCTTTTCGGGTGATGGCGGCCCGGCGAACAAGGCGCAGTTGAACCAACCGCACTCGATTCAATTCGACAGGCAAGGCGATCTCTACATCTGCGACATCGCCAACCATCGCATCCGCAAAGTGCTCATGAAAGAGGGCCTCATCCTGACCATTGCGGGCACAGGCGAAAAGAAGCCCACGCTTGACGGCTCACCCATTGCGGGGACGCCGCTCAACGGCCCGCGCGCGCTCGATTTCGACCGCAACGGCGACCTCTGGCTGGCACTGCGCGAAGGCAATGCGGTTTATCGTTTCGATATGAAAGCCGCCACCCTTCACCACGTCGCGGGCACGGGCAAACAGGGCTTCACTGGGAATGGCGGCCCGGCCAAACTCGCCACGCTCTCCGGCCCGAAAGGCTTGAGCATCGCGCCGAACGGCAATGTCTATCTGGCCGACACCGAGAGTCATTCGATTCGCATGATTGACCTGCGCAAAGGCACGCTGGAACTGATTGCAGGGACAGGCGCGAAAGGCGATGGCCCGCAGAATGAAAACGGCGACCCGCTGGAATGTAAGCTGGCGCGGCCACACGGCGTGTTCGTAGACAAAGACGGCGCGGTGTTTATCGGCGACAGCGAGACACATCGCGTGCGCGTGATCCGCCGCTAAGCATTCAAAGGAAATGAAGATGTTCGATTTGCCCTTTCGCCAAGCTGAACCAAACGATGCCGAAGTCATCGCCGCCGTGGTCAACCCCGCCTTTCGGGTCGAACGCTTCTTCATTGACGGCGACCGCACCAACCCGGAACAGGTGCGCGCGTTGCTGCAAACGGGCGTCTTCCTGTTGGCCGAAGAAAGCGACCAGCTTATCGGATGTGTCTACGTCGAATTGCGCGGCGCGCAAGGTTACTTCGGCTTGCTGGCGATTGATCCGGCGCGGCAAAAGACCGGACTTGGCAAGCGCCTCGTAAAAGCGGCAGAAGATTATTGCCGTGCGGCGGATTGCCGTGAGATGGAATTACAAATCGTGAATGTGCGCGCGGAATTGCCGGGCTTTTATCAGCGGCTGGGTTACCGTGAAACTGGCACGGCCCCTTTCAAGGCCAATCATCAGCCGCTGATTCCCTGTCATTTTGTGACGATGACAAAACCGCTCTAACGCCTGTGCGTTGGCTTTTTGAATCAGGTTCGACACGGGCGGTGCTAGCGACACACAGCGATTGGGCGAAGGCAGAAAAGCAAGACCGCCATGATGTGATTCAGGCCGCAAATCTTTGTGCCAGTCCGGGCAGCGTCAGATTTACGGCAATCGCATCATGCGGGATCAGTACATATTGCCAAGCTTTGCCGCCGTAACTGCTCGCATACTCGCTCGCTTGCCTGCACCATTGCACTGCTGCATCACGTTTGGCCAGCACTTCAGGATCGTTCATTTGGTTGGCCGCCTTGGGTTCCAGCATGTAGATGCCATCAGCCGTTTCCGCCACGAAATCCGGCTGATATTCCTGATGGTCATGGCCCACTTTGTAGAAAAGCTGGAATTGGCCTTTGGCGGGCTTGAACCATTTCAGTGCTTCACGTTCCAGAATGACAGCCAGTTTGCGCTCGGGGTCAGACTGGAATTTTTGCAGCGGATAAAGACAGCGTTGAAAGCCGCCGAATAAATACTTGGCCATGTTGCTCTTGTCGGCAGGCGCTTCGCGGTAATCCAGCGGCGGCTCGCTTGCCGAAGCCGTGTAAGCGCATTTCTTCAGCTCCATGAAGCCCTTTTTGACCTCGACTTCATAACCTACTGCTTCTTCCCAATAATGTTCCTGCATCTGGACGTGTATGTATTTGGCGATGTCCCGTTGGTAGCAGCGTAACACTTTCCGCGTGTCAGCTTCGGAAAGATAGCTGTTGAAGTGCTGCACGGTCTGAGCCGCCAGGTCGTAAAGCAAATCGGCATGATCGTCGTAGGAAATGTCATTGAAATCTACCAGACTGCGAACCAGGTAATCTT
>JANOWX010000290.1:0-4591 GCA_031418175.1 Acidobacteriota bacterium
GAAGGTAAATACGTAAAACAATCAGGAGGTCGTGGTCAATATGGACATGTTAGAATTAACTCGCGCGTCGGCCAGCATGCGTTCGACGAGTTGGGCGTTCTCCAACGCCAGCGCCGCCGAGGCCGCGACCGATTGCAACAGCCGTTTGTCTTCGCCGGAGAAAGGCAGATCGCCCAGCCGCGAACCGAGCGCGATGACGCCGGGCATGTCATTTTTGGTTTTGAGCGGCAAGAGCAGTGCGGCTTTGGCGTCGAACAAGGTCTGGCGTTCTTCGGCCGTCAGTTGTGACGTCACGCCTGTGTTAGCTAAATCGAACGCCGGTTCGCTGCCATCCAATTCCAACGTGTTGCCGGTTTCGGCAAGTTGTGCGAGCGTGGCGGCGCATTGTGGCAAGCGTCCGCCCTGTTCGTTGCCAATTTCGCATTTGGCTGCGCGGCCGCTCGTTGCGTTGTATTCGCAGGCATAAGTGTTGTGGTAAGCGCCCGTCTTTTCGTCGCGCAAAAAGATGGCGACGCTGGCCGTTTGCAAGGCCGATTGCAGCTTGTCAGCCACCGATTCTAGCAGCGTCGGAATGTCGGTCGTCGTGCGCAACGATTCGGCCAGTTCGGTCAGGATTTGCTGCGAGTCATACGCCTGGCGGAAGAAATGCCGATCAATCACCGGGGCAACGATACGCTGATGAAAGGCATTGGTAAGGCGCCAAAAAACAATCGCGGTTATGGCGGAAATGACGCCAATCACGCGGCCGCTGGTGGGGCGCAAGTAGCGGAAAAACGTGTCCATGACGAAAAACATCACGAAGCTGAGTCCGACCATCACCATCACCGTTGAACCACGCGAAACCAGCAAATACCGCACCCCGCGCCGTAATAGCAGGCTGATCGGAATGACTTTGTGGCGAATGATCGCGTAGGCAAACGAAAGCGGCACCAGCGGCAGCGTGAACAGCAATGCGGTGGCGAGCCACGCCCAGAGTTGCGGGAAGCGTGTTTGCCAGCCCATCCATTCACCCAGCGGCATCAACAACAGGTTCAGCACGCCCAACCCGCTGCCCACCAGAATCACGCGTAGCCGCTGGCGCGCCATCCGCTCAGCCGCGCGGTAATTGCTGACCAGCGCCAGCAGCCCGCCTACGAGATAGGCGACGACCAGCCCCAGGTCCAAGTCCATAAATCGCTCGCTCCTGAACAGCGCGGCCAGGGTTGGGCCAAGCAGTCCGGCCGGAAGCTGGCCCAGGCCGAAGGACGGCAACAGGATCAGATAAAACGGCGCGTACAGCCAGCGCTCCCATTGCGCGAAGCGGCGCAACCAAGGGACAGGCTGCGGGAAAATCAGGAAGAAATGCAAGCTCAACGGCATGAACCAGAGCGCCACAGTACGCGCCAGCAGCAAGGTGAAGAATATCCAGCCTGGTAAGCCGCTGACGATGTTGTTCCCGGTCAGCCCCGTCATTGTCCAGAGCAGCAACGCCAACAACCAGGCTTGCCGGTCATCGCTGCGCAGCAGAAAGATGAATGCGCCTGTGAGCAGGAACAGCAGGTAAACCAGCACTATCCAAACCCGGCTGAAACTCCAGGCGCGTTGGGCATAGGGCACGGTTTGCAGTGTCAGTTCGATCAATTGCCCGTTGCGCCTCAACTGCACAGGGTAGCGCGTACCGGGCGGAACAGTGCGGTTGAAATTCAACACCGCCGGATTGGCGTCGTTGACGGGAACCCCGTCAACACGCCAAAGTTCATCGCCGATTTGCAACGCCGAGGCCGGGCCGGTTGGGTCAACGTTGACGATGACCGCGCCGCTCTCCGGGCTGAGTCTGGCGGTCCAGCCGTCGTAGCTGCCGGGTCTGCGCTCGTCAGTGAAGTGGATAACCGCCCAGTTCACGGACATCAACACAAAGACCAAAACGCCAACCACGAGCCGCCATTTGTGCTTCATCACTTCTCCTTTCCCGCCACGATTTCAGCCGAGGCCTTTAGTCAAACAACCAGAATGGATCAATGCGCCGGCAGGCTGGCACTGACCATCTGGCAACATTCACTGGAGTTCAACCGTCCCGCACGCAAATCGGCGTGCGCCAAAAACTGCGGCGGCTTGCGGTGCATGGTCGCTTGCTCAAACGCATACGCCAGACTTATCAGCTTCGGCTCGCTCCACGCGCGGCCCGCGAACGAGATGCCGACGGGCAAGCCATAGACAAACCCGGCGGGCACTGTGATGTGCGGATAGCCCGCCACCGCCGAAGCCGACGAAAAGCCGCCCGTGAAATGATCGCCGTTCGCATAATCCACCAGCCACGACGGCCCGCCCGTCGGCGCGATCAGCGCGTCCAACCGGTATTTCGCCATTACCGCATCAATGCCACGCGCGCGCGTCAGCAGATGATTTTTCGCCAGCGCGCGGCGATAGGCGGGCGAATGCAAATCGCCTTTGGCTTGCGCTTTTATCATCGTGTCCTGGCCGAAGAATTTCAGTTCGCGCTCGGCGTTCTTTTCGTTGAAGGCGATGATGTCCCGCATCGTCTTGACCGGCGCATTCGGCCCCAGCGTTTTCAAGTAAGCATTCAGGTCAGCCTTGAACTCATACAGCAGCACCTCGAATTCAGAAGCGTCGAACTGGCCCGCCGTCGGCACATCCGCTGGATCAATGATGATCGCGCCGTGTTGCCGCATTACGTCAATCGCCACTTCCATCAACTTGTCTACGCGCTCGTTAAAGCCGAACGATTTGCGCACGACACCCAGCCGCGCGCCCGTCAACCCGTGCGGCGCGAGAAAGCGCGTGTAATCGCGTTCAACATGGCCCGCGCTCGTCTTCGTCAACGCATCACGCGCATCCACACCGGTCAGCGCATTCAACAACGCCGCCGCATCCGCTACCGAGCGCGCCATCGGCCCCGCCGTATCCTGGCTGTGAGCAATCGGAATAATGCCCGCCCGGCTGACCAACCCCAGCGTAGGCTTGATGCCCACCAACCCATTCGTCGTCGCAGGGCACACGATGGAGCCATCGGTTTCGGTGCCCACCGCCACCGCGCACAGATTCGCCGCCACCGCCGCGCCAGAACCCGAACTCGAACCGCAAGGGTTGCGATCCAGCGCGTAGGGATTGCGCGTCTGCCCGCCGCGCCCGCTCCAACCGCTGATGGATTTAGACGAACGGAAGTTCGCCCACTCGCTCAGATTGGTTTTGCCCAGAATGACCGCGCCCGCCTTGCGCAACTGTTCGACGATGAAGGCGTCGCGCGGCGCGATGGAGCCTGCCAACGCCAGCGAACCCGCCGTCGTCATCATCCGGTCGTGCGTGTCTATGTTGTCTTTGATGTGCACGGGGATGCCGTGCATTGGCCCGCGCAGCTTGCCGGCTTTGCGTTCGGCGTCGAGTTGTTCGGCGATGCTGAGCGCGTCGGGGTTGAGTTCGATGACGGAATTGATGGCCGGGCCACGCTTGTCCAATTCGTCAATGCGCGCGAGATAGTCTTCGACCAGTGAACGCGCGGTCTGTGCGCCGCTGCTCTGTGCGCTTTGCAATTGCGCGAGGGTGGCCTCTTCGATTTGAAAGGCAGCCTCGGCCCGCGCGCGGGTGAGCGTGCGCGGCGATAGGATGGCGAAGGCGGTAGCTTGCGCGCCGGTTTGCAGGAAACGGCGGCGGGGCGGAGTCGCGGTTGATTTCGATTTCATTGGGTTCCTGATTAAGCGACGGCATACTCGGTATAAGGGCGCACGTCTGGCGCACGAAAGCCGAGCACGATGTCTGATTTCGGGATGCCGTGTTCTTCCAATTCGCGCGCGATTGCGACATCGGTGTTATCCGCCTGAATCCAGACTTTGCCTTGTCTGATTTCAAGATCGATTACCACGTCGTGAATCCGTTCCTCGCCTTGCCAGCCTTCGGAAATCACCGCGTAGGAATTGCTTGTTTCATCAAATAAGGTACGGTCTCGAATCCTGGCTTCGAGGTAGGGAATCGTTGCACGTTTCGTCAGCACTGCTTTGATAATCTGCCGGTAACTGTTGAGCTTGTCGTTCATTATTTCCATAACACAACTTCCTCGGTCTGTGGCTCAAAGACGAGCAGTTTGATTTCTTCTTCAAGCCGTAATGATTCGCCCTCTTCGTCGGCAAATGCCTCACGGTAGGCGCTTTCGCTTAGTGCCAGATAAAGCACACGGTCGGGGTCGGCTTTGTGTAGTGCCTTGCGGTACAGGATGAACTGTCCGAGTGCTTGATAGAGGTCTTCAAGGTCGTTTGGACTGATGAAGCTTTTAACCTCGACGGCAATCTTTTCCGCTCCGCGTTCCGCTGCGAGCAAGCGTTCAGCACCGAGATCAATCTGGAGTCGCCGCGTCTTCCACTTCACACGGAAAGGGTCGTGCGTGATCGTCCAGCCGTCCTTACAGAGCGCATTGACCACGTGTTAATGTACTTTATCTTTGGCGGACATGGCGGCGATTATAGCAGACTTGTTGTGATGTTTAGAATCAACAACTTAACCTGAAATTCCAGAGTCCGGCGCAGACGCCTAAGACTTGGTTGTATAAATCAAGGTCATGCATCCGCAAGCGGTCCGATAAAATGCGGTATCTTTTCAAACC
>JANOWX010000291.1:0-19883 GCA_031418175.1 Acidobacteriota bacterium
TTCCGCGCCGAAGTGCAGATGGTCAGCGAAGAGGGGCTGAATGCTTACGGCGCGGTGACATGGGGCCAGTTCTTCGTCTATCAAGGATTCAACGACCGCATCGGCTGGATGCACACGTCGAGCGGTGTGGACAACATTGACGAGTATCTGGAAACGGTCGTGAAGAAAGGCGACGGCTTCGCTTATCGCTATGGCGCGGAAGAGCGCCCGTTGACGGCGGCGAAGGTCAGCGTGCCTTACAAAACCGCCAGCGGGATGGCGCAAAAAGAATTCACCGTTTACCGCACCCATCACGGGCCAATCGTGCGCGAAGCCGATGGCAAGTGGGTGAGCGTCCGATTGATGAATGAACCGCTGAAGGCGCTGACGCAATCATACGCGCGCACCAAGGCCAAAAACTACAAGGCCTTCCGCGAGTCGTTGGAACTGCACACGAACTCGTCGAACAACACGGTCTATGCCGACGCCGACGGCGCCATCGCCTACTTCCACTCCAACTTCATTCCGAAACGCGACACCAAATTCGACTGGGACAAACCGGTGGACGGCGCCAATCCCGCGACCGAATGGAAGGGCGTGCTGGCGACGGACGAGACGCCGGGCTTGCTCAATCCGGCCAGCGGCTGGCTTTACAACACCAACAACTGGCCCTGGTCGGCGGCGGGCGCGAACAGCCCGCAGCAGAAAGACTATCCCGGCTATGTGGAACGCAACGGCGAGAATCCGCGCGGCCTGCACGCCATTCGCGTGCTGAGCCAGAAGAAGGATTTCACGCCGGATTCGCTCATCGCCGCCGCCTACGACAGTTACTTGCCGGAGTTCGAGTTGCAGTTGCCGGCGTTGCTGAAGGCATACGACCAGGCTCCGAGCAGCAACTCGCTGAAAGCGAAGTTGGCCGAACAGATCAAGCTGCTGCGCGCGTGGGATTACCGCTGGTCGGCGGCCTCGGTGGCGACCTCGCTGGCCGTGTACTGGGGCGAAGAATTGGGCGAGCGGGTGAGCGCCGATGCCAAGAAGGCGGGCGTGCCTGTGTCTGAATACATGGCCGCGCGCGCCACGGCGCAACAGCGGCTGGAAGCATTGGCCGCTGCCTCCGACAAACTGGCCGCCGATTTCGGCAAGTGGCAAACGCCGTGGGGCGAGATCAATCGCTTTCAGCGGCTGACCGGCGACATCGTCCAGCCCTTCAACGACGCGGGGCCGAGCATCCCCGTGGGCTTCACGTCAGCGCGTTGGGGTTCGCTGGCGTCCTTTGGCGCGCGCGCTTACAAGGACACGAAGAAGCGCTACGGCACCAGCGGCAACAGCTTCGTGGCCGTGGTCGAATTCGGCGAGCGCGTGCGCGCCAAGGCCGTCACGGCGGGCGGCCTGAATAGCAGCCCTGCATCGCCGCATTTCAATGACCAGGCCGCGCGGTACAGCACGGGCGAATTGCGCGAGGTGTATTTTTACCGCCCGCAGTTGGAAGGGCATATCAAGCGGCAATATCATCCGGGTCAGTGACGCGCGGCGCGTTTGTGCGGTATGCTGCCAGTGAGGCAATGAACCATGGGAGGTAACAACGATGAGTTTTTCGATTACCATTCCGGCAAAACTTGAGCCGCTGCTTTTGGGGCGGGCGAAGGCCGCCGGAAAACCGCTGGAAGAGGTCACGATTGGGTTGATTGAACAAGGGCTTCAGCATCAGCCGCCACCGCTGACGTTTGATGAGATTCTTGCGCCGTTCCGCCGGGAAGTAGCTGAGAGCGGCATCACGGATGAAGAGCTTGATGCGCTCTTTTTGCGGGCGCGGCGTGATTACGCGCGCGAGAATCAGGAGCCGGATTGAGCCAGGAAAAGCCGCGCATCGTGCTGGATTGTATGGTTTGCCTGCAGGCCGCCGCACGCGAAGCAAGCCCTGCGGCAGCATGCTTGCGGTTGGCTGAAAATCATCACGTCCGGCTTTTCATCAGCCGGGCCATCAGCCGGGAAGTCAAAGATGTGCTGGCGCGCGCTTACATCCGCGCCCGTTTCAAAATGCTGACGGATGTATCAGTCGAAGCTTTTCACGAACGGTTGCGCACAGCCGCTGAGTTGGTCAGGGCCGTTCCCCGGCATTTCAATTACGAACACAGAGACGTAAAGGACGAGCCTTACCTCAATCTTGCCATCGAGACGCAGGCGCATTACCTGGTCAGCCGCGACAACGACTTGCTCGATCTGATGAAGTGGGAGCAGGAAGCCGGGCGCGAATTTCAAAAGCGGTTCCGCTTTTTGAAGATCGTCACGCCGGAGAACTTTTTGGCGGCGCTTGCGTCGCGATCTGAATCAACTTAGCCAGCCTGTGTTTGTCGCCCTGTTCCAACAGTTCGTGTAGCAATTCAACGAAGGTCACAACACACCGCAAGAGGAGAAAAGTATATGAAGCGTGAGCGAATGATGACGCTTTTCTTGTTGGCAATTTTCGCGGCGGCCACCAGCCTCGCGCAAACAACCCAGCAGAAAAAATATCCCGCCCTGCCCAGCGAGACGCCTGACAAATTCGAGCCCACCAACGACGGCTTCGATTACGTCAAGCGCGACGTGATGATTCCGATGCGCGACGGGATAAAGTTGCACACCGTCGTCATCGTGCCCAAGGGCGCGAAGGGCGCGCCGATCCTACTGACGCGCACGCCCTACAACGCGACGACGCTCACCAGCCACGCGGCCAGCGCGCATCTCGGTCCCATCCTGACCGGCTATGACAACGCCACCGACGTGATCGTAGAGGGCGGCTACATTCGCGCCGTGCAAGACATTCGCGGCAAGTACGGCTCCGAAGGCGATTACGTGATGAACCGCCCGTTGCGCGGGCCGCAGAATCCGACGCCGGTGGATCACGCCACCGACACCTACGACACGATTGACTGGCTGGTCAAAAACGTCGCGGAGACGAACGGCAAGGTCGGCATCCTCGGCATTTCCTACGACGGCTTTTTGCCGCTGATGGCGCTGGTCAATCCGCATCCGGCGCTGAAGGTGTCGGTGCCGATGAATCCGATGGTGGATGGCTGGATGGGCGACGACTGGTTTCATAACGGCGCGTTTCGCCAGCAGATGATGCCTTACATCTACGATCAACAGGCCACGCGCGCAAACGAAGTGCTGTGGTGGACGAGTCATTTTGACGACTACGATATGTGGATGCAGGCCGGCTCGGCGGGCGAACTCGGTCGGCGGCGCGGCCTGGAACAGGTCGGTTTCTGGCGCAGGATTTTGGAACATCCGAGTTACGACGCTTACTGGCGCGACCAGGCCGTAGACAAGCTGCTGGCGGCTGAGCCGCTGAAAGTGCCGGTACTGCTGGTGCACAGCCTTTGGGATCAAGAGGACATTTACGGCGCGCCCGCTGTTTACCGGGCGATTGAGCCGAAGGACACCGGCAACGACAAAGTGTTTTTGGTGATGGGGCCGTGGAATCACGGGCAGTCAATTCACGACGGCAGCACGCTCGGCGCGTTGAAATTCGGCAGCGACACCGCGCTCACGTTTCGGCAAGAAGTGCTGCGCCCCTTCCTCGATCACTTTTTGAAAGACGACGAACCGAAGCTGCCAAAGCTGCCAAAGCTAGAGGTTGCGCCGGTGACGGTGTTTGAGACGGGCACAAACAAGTGGCGGCGCTTGACGGCCTGGCCGAGCGGTTGCGCCAACGGCTGTACGATCAAAGCGACGCCGCTCTATCTGAACGCCGGTCTCAAGCTGGGTTTCGCCGCGCCAAAAGCCGGTGACGCGGCGTTTGAGGAATACGTCTCAGACCCCGCCAAGCCCGTGCCCTTTCGCGCGCGGCCCATCAAACCGACTGGCGGCGAATACTGGGCCAGATGGCTGGTGGACGATCAGCGCGAGGCTTCAGGCCGCCCCGATGTCGTCGCGTTCGTTTCGGACGCGTTGACAGCACCAATGAAAATCAGCGGCCAGCCAATTGCCAACCTGATCGCCGCGACCAGCGGCGCCGATTCCGATTGGGTGGTGAAGCTGATTGACGTTTACCCCGATGAAGTCGCCGGTCAGCCGGAGATGGGCGGCTATCAACTGATGGTTGCCGCCGACATCTTTCGCGGGCGGTACCGCGAGAGCTTTGAGACGGCCAAGCCTATCGAAGCCGGCAAGCCGTTGCCCTATCGTTTTGCCTTGCCGACGGCGAATCACGTCTTCCTGCCGGAGCATCGCGTGATGGTGCAGATTCAATCGAGTTGGTTTCCGCTGTACGACCGCAATCCGCAGACTTTTGTGCCGAACATTTTCTGGGCTAAGCCGGGCGATTATCGCAAGGCTGTGCAGCGGGTTTATCACGCGCCGGGGCAGGCGACGTTTGTTGAATTGCCGCTGGTCTCGCCATGACACGTGGCTTACGCTATGGTTTGAGAAAAGGAGCTACTTTATGAGTACCAAATTGCGCCGGCAAAAAAATCAACCCGCCAAGTCTGTTCAATCCAAACGGCCGCCTTTATTGGATGCCGAAGGCTGGCGTATTGCGCGTAAAGGCGAGCGCCTCTATCAAACCAAATTGAAAGCCATCCTGGAACCGGAACACACGGGCATGTTTGCCGCCATCGAAGTTGATTCCGGCGATTACTTTCTCGGAACGGATTTGAGCGAAGCCTTTGAACAAGCCAGGGCGAAGCATCGGGAAAAGAAGTTCTTTTTCGTCCGCGTCGGCTATCGCGCCGCTTTCAAACTGAGAAGCCCTCGACCGCTATGAAACAACAACCATTGCAAGGATGGTGGACGGATGAGCTTTCGCCCCATCTCGAAATTCTCTTGCCTACCGGTGAGTGCTTTGATGTCGTCGTGGATTCAGGTTTCAACGGCGCGTTGATGTTGCCTGCCGCTACGCTCAAAAGCCTGGGCTTGCACGATGCCGGGCCGATTCAATCCGAATTGGCGGATGGCTCGCGGGTCTGGACCTCCCTTTATGCCGGGGAAATCGTTTGGTTCGGGCAACCCAAGCAGGTGTGGATTCAGGCCACCAATTCCGATGAAGGTTTGCTCGGCACGAAATTGTTTCAGGGTTGCAAGGTCGAGTTGGATCCTGATGCGGATGTGGTCAGCTTCCGCAAGAAACCTGTGCGGCAGCGCTAGCCATGAATGATTGCGCGTGGCTCGCCGTCAGATCGCTCATGAAAAGCCTGCGTGTAGATTTGCTATGAAAACCCGCCCGACCATTTTCATCAGCGGCGTCTCGCACGAGTTCGGCTCGTTCCGCGCTGCGGTAGAAAACGAGATCGAGATGAAGGGCAGTAAGGAATAACTACGATGGCTATTTCGACCGGCGCGCGCTTAGCGCATTTCGAAATTCTCTCTCCCCTCGGCGCAGGCGGGATGGGCGAGGTCTGGCGCGCGCGCGACCTCCGGCTCGACCGCGAAGTCGCCCTCAAAGTCTTGCCTGATGACTTTGCCCAAGATGCCGACCGCTTGCACCGTTTTCAAACCGAAGCCGAAGCGGCGGCCCGGCTGAAACACCCGAACATCGCAATCATTCACACCGTCGAAGAGGTCAACGGCTGCCACTTCATCACCATGGAGTATGTCGAAGGGCAAGCGCTGGAGTCACAGCAGACAACGCGAACATGATTTGGGTTGATCGCCAGGGACGCCGCTCGCCCCTGCTGGAAACCAAAGAAGATTTTGCGCAACCCAAGTTTTCACCCGATGGAAAACGCTTTGCCATCAGAGTGGGCGATAATCTAAAAGTGTTTGAAGTCGAGAGCGGGCGAAGCATCCAGTTGACTCGTGAAGGGGGAACTGGTTCCCCTGTCTGGACGCCTGACGGTAAGCGTATCGCATTTGCATCCAGAAGAAACGATCAATTCGGCATCTATTGGAGAGCCTCAGACGGGAGCGGTGAGGAAGAGCTACTCTGGCAAGGCCCATCTCGTTCAAGCCCCATTTCCTGGCATCCCAATGGGCAGGTATTGGCAATCATGACGATTAATCCAACCACGAAATTCGATATTCTGCTGCTCTCACTGCCAGAGCGACGGATAACTCCCTTCCTGAACGAGCCATTCAGTGAGTCAGAGCCTAGGTTTTCCCCTGACGGTCGTTGGGTAGCCTATTATTCCGATGAGACAGGTCAGTTAGAGGTCTATGTCCGGCCCTATCCTGGCCCTGGTGGTAAGATCCCGATCTCACGAGGCGGCGGGGCCGACCCAAAATGGGCTGCCAACGGACGCGAGTTGTTTTACTGGCAAGGGGTAGGGGCCGTGGATAAGTTGTTTGTGGTTGATGTAAAGACTGCGCCCGAATTCATCGCCGGAACGCCGCGCGAGCTGTTTGGAGTGCAAGGCTCAATGTTCTATGACGTAGCACCCAACGGTCAGCGGTTCGCTATAACCGTGCGAGAACGTCTAATAGCGCAGAAGCAATTGAACGTGGTGCTGAACTGGACGGAAGAACTCAAACGGCTCGTTCCTACATGGAAATAAAGCCGTGCGTGCAGGAACCATCGCGCACATAGCTAACTGAAGCCTGTGCGTAATTCCTGGGAGCGCAGTCCTTCCAGGCTGCGGGCCGTGGTGAGAGACCTTTTCGTCTTCCCAGTGAGCTTTCGGCCAAGCCCGCAGCCTGGAAGGACTGCGCTCCCAGGGGTGTGGCGACGTTATTCAATTGCCAGCAAAGAACTTTAATTCGCACAGGCTTTAGCTACTTGCCCGCAAGTTGCGGGCGCACCCAAACAAAATACGCTGTATGCAATTTGAAACGATCACAGTTGAAATCAATGATGCCATCGGACGCCTCACACTCAATCGTCCGGAGCGGCTGAACGCAATGAACGCGACGATGCTGTGTGAATTGGCCGCTGCCGCGCGCTGGTTCAACGAACAGCGCGAAGTCCGTGTCGTCATCGTCAGCGGCGCCGGACGCGCATTTTGCGCAGGCGCTGATTTGAAAGCCTCGCCCGCGCAGGAAGCCGCCAACGCGACCGAACAATCGTGGCTTTACCGGCGTGAAGCGGCGCAGTATGGGCGGCGAATGGCGGACGCTATCGAAGAGATGCATGCGACGACGGTCGTGCGGTTGCACGGTCACATTGTCGGCGGCGGCGTCGTGCTGGCAGCGGCTTGTGACCTGCGCGTAGCCGCTGAAGACGCGCGCTTTGTGATTCCCGAAGTCGAGCTTGGCATTCCGCTGGCGTGGGGCGGCATCCCGCGTTTGGTGCGCGAAATCGGCCCGGCAATGACGAAAGAATTGGTGATGACCTGCCGCCCGTTCACACCGCACGAAGCCAAAGCAATGGGCTTCGTCAATCGTGTCGTGCCGCTGGAACAATTGGATCGGGAAGTCGAACAGCTTGCGGCTGAGATTGCCGCGATGCCTGCGGTGCCTGTTGTCATTACAAAAGAACACGTCAATGCGATTGCGCGCGCGCTGGCGAGTGTGACCGAGTTTGGCGATGGCGACGCGTTGCTGGGCGCGCTTACTGACCCTGAGTCCTTGCAAGCGCGCAACAATTACACCGAACGCCGCTTGCGCAAACAGAAATGAGGAGTTGACGATGCAACTTTCCCGCCAACAATTCCTCTGGACTCTCGGCGCCTCAGCCGCTGGCCTCGTCACGCCCGCGCGCGCCGCCAGCGACTTGGAACAACGCGGCGCCCAACTCATCCGGGAATACGACCAGCAGGGCATTCACCGCACCGGCACCGCCGCCGAACGCCAATCGGCAAGCTGGCTGGCCGCCCACGCACGGCGCAGTGGGGCGCAAGTGACGCTTGAGGCGTACCCGCACAACCGCGTTGACCCGCAAATTTGCGTGGTCGAAGCGGCGGGCCGGCGCGTCACAGGCTTGCCGCTCTTTGATGCGCCGTTCACCGCAGCGCCAGGCTTGCGCGGACGTTTGGGCGCGTTGGGCAGCGACGCTGAGATTGGTTGGATCGAGTTGCCGCCGAATGCCGAGTACGGCGAAACGTATGAAGCCACGCGGCGCAACAGCCGCCACCGTGCGTTGATCGTCGTGAGCAAAGGCGCGCGGCCCGGCCTGTGCCCGATCAATGCGGCGGAATTTTTGCATCCGTATGGCGCGCCCACACTGCAAGTCAGCAGCGAGCACGGCGACTGGATCAGGCAACTGGCGGCAAGCAATGCCGAGGTACATTTCAGCGCGCACGCCAAACGCACCAAAACCAAAGCCTGGAACGTCACCGCGACGATCAAAGGCGCAGACGCCAAACTGCCGCCGCTGGTCGTGCTGACGCCGCGCAGCGGTTGGTGGCATTCGACCAGCGAACGCGGCGGCGGGCTGGTGTGTTGGTTGGAAGTGCTGCGCGCCCTGGCCGCCGCGCGTCCGGCCCGCACCACGCATTTCCTCTCTTCGAGCGGGCACGAGTTGGGCCATCTCGGCTTGAAGCAATTTATCGAGCGCCGCCCCACGCTGGTGGCAAACGCGCATGCCTGGTTGCATTTCGGCGCGAACATCGGCGCGGTGGGCGCGCCCAATCGCCTTCAGGCATTTGACGATGAATTGGAAATGCTGGCCGTCAACGCTTTGACCCAAGTCGGCGTGACCGTGAATGACAAAGCCAAACGCGGCGCAATTCCGTTAGGCGAAGCGGGCAACATCCAGCGTGGCGGCGGGCGTTATCTGTCGTTGCTGTGCCCCAACAATCCGCTCTTTCATCATCCGGCTGACCGCTGGCCCGATGCGGTGAATGTCAAAGCGGTCGCGCAATACGCCACGGCCTTTGTGCAGGTAGCGCTGCAACTGGCGCAAAAATAGTCTGGGAAAGTCTGGAGAAGTCTAGGAAAGTCTTTGCGAACTCAACAGACTTCACTGGACTTCCCCGGACTTCCCCAGACTTCACTGGACTTCTCCAGACTTATGATGATCCTCGTTCAACACCTCTCTTACGAACACATGGAAGCGACTGAGGGCAGCCGCTGGCTGGCCTACGTGCTGTTCACGGCGCTCGTAGGGGTGTTGTTGCTCGCGCATTGGCTCGGCTATGTGCCCGCGATTTTCGGCGTCAACACGGCGTTGCTGCTGGCGCTGTTTGGCGGCTACAAAATCTATTACAAGGCGATTGCGGGGCTGTTCGACAAACGCATCACGGCGGATTTGGCGATCGTGATTGCGATTGGCGCGGCGCTCATCATTGGCGAATACATCGCGGCGGCCGAGGCGGTTTTCATCATGCTGGTCGGCGAGGGGCTGGAAGAGTTCGCCTCGCGCCGCACGCGCACGGCGATCAAGCAACTGATTGACCTCGCGCCCCAACGCGCGCGCCTCAAGGTCGCGGGCGAAGGCGAACGCGAAGTCGCCATCGCCGAAGTCCAAACGGGCGACATCGTCATCGTGCGCCCCGGCGAACGCATTCCGGTGGATGGCACGATCACGTTCGGCTGCGCTTCGATCAACGAAGCGCCGATCACCGGCGAATCGTTGCCGGTCGAAAAAGGCTTTGGCGAGGCGGTGTACGCGGGCAGCGTGAATGCGGTGGGCGCGCTTGAAATCGCGGTGACGCGCGTGGGCGCAGACACGACGCTGGCGCAAATCGTCGCCTTGATCGAAAAGGCCGAACAGCAAAAAGCGCCCGTCGTGCGTTTGGCGGATCGCTACGCGACCTGGTTCCTGCCGTTGTTGGCGGTGGTTGCCGTGGCGACGTTTTATTTCACCGGCGACTGGTTGCGCACGGTGGCGGTGTTGCTGGTGGCTTGCCCCTGCGCGTTGATTCTGGCGACCCCGGCGGCGGTGGTCGCGGGCATTGGCCGACTGGCGCGCGCGGGCGTGCTGGTCAAAAGCGGCGCGCATCTCGAAGCGTTGGCGGGTGTGGATTGCTTCGTGTTCGACAAGACGGGCACGCTCACCGCGGGCCGCCCGGTCATCGCGGGCATCGCTTCTTTTAACCATTCTGGCAACGGGCACGACGAAAACGCTTTGCTGAAATTGGCCGCGCTGGCCGAACAGCGTTCCGAACACGCCATCGCGCAATTGATCGTGCAGGAAACGCGCGCGCGCGGCTTGTTTGTCGCCGAGGCGGAAGAGTTCAAGGTTGAACCGGGTTTGGGTGTTGAAGCACGATCCAACGGCACGCGCGTCGTCGTCGGCAATCGGCGCATGCTGGCTGCGCGCCAGATTTCGTTGAGCGCCGAGGCAGAAGCCGAATTGACCGCGCTTGAACAAAACGGCGGCACGCCCGTCATCATTGCCGAAAACGGCAAGGCCCAGGGTGCCGTCAGCGTGCGCGACGAATTGCGCGCCGAAGCCAAAGCCGTCATTCAAGCCTTGCGCCGCAGCGGTGTGCAACGCGTCGTGCTGTTGACCGGCGACCGCGAACGCGTTGCGCAGAGCATCGGGCGCGAGGCCGGTGTGGACGAGATTCACGCCGAATTGCTGCCCCAGCAAAAAGTCGAATTGATCGAGCGCCTCAAACGCAGCGGCTTGCGTGTGGCCATGGTCGGCGATGGCATCAACGATGCGCCCGCGCTGGCGACCGCCGACGTAGGCATCGCGATGGGCGGCGGCGGCACCGACATCGCCATCGAAGAGGCCGGCATCGTGTTGATGAATGACCGCCTCGAACGCTTGCCGCTGTTGTTGGAAGTGAGCCGCGCAACGCTGACGGTCATCAAACAAAACATCTGGGGCTTCGCGCTGGCCTTCAACGTGGCCTCGGTCGTGGCGGCTGCGTTGGGCTGGCTCGGCCCGGCGGGCGCGGCGGTGACACATCAGGCGTCGGCGCTGCTGGTCGTGCTCAATGCGTTGCGGCTGCTGGTTTATGGGCAGGTGCGCGAGCACACGCTGGTACGACGCAGCGCCGCGTTTACCCACGATGCTGGGCATTGGCTGGAACACCTCGCGCCGCAACAGCGCTTGCAGCACGCGCTGCACAACGGCATTCGTTGGTTGCAACACCATCAGTCAACTGTTTGGCGCGCGGCCGGGCCGTTGTTGTTGCTGGCTTACGCGCTCTCCGGCCTCACGCTGGTCGGGCCGGATGAGATGGTGGTGGTGCAACGCTTCGGACGCAAAGTAGACGCGGCGGGGCCGGGCTTGCACCTGCGCTGGCCCTGGCCGGTTGAACAGGTGACCAAACTCAAACCGCAGCGCGTGCAAGTTGCCGAACTCGGCTTCCGCACGCTCAGCATTGACGCAGCGGCCACGCCTGCTGAGCCGCTGGCGTATGAATGGAATCTGCAACACCGCAGCGGACGTTATGAAAAGCGGCCCGATGAAGCATTGATGCTGACGGGTGATGAAAACCTGATCGAGGTCAACGCCGTCGTGCAATACGCGGTCGGTGCGCCCGATGATTTTCTGTTCGCCACGACCAATCCCGCCAATCTCGTCAGCGTGGCGGCTGAAGCGGCCTTGCGCGCCTTGATCGGCCAGACCCCACTCGACGCCGTGTTGACGACGGGCCGCAGCGCGATCGAAGGCCAGGCGCGCGACCTCACGCAACGCAAGCTGGACGAATACCACAGCGGCGCGCGTATCCTCAGCGTGCAATTGCAGGACGTGCATCCCTCGCTCGAAGTCGTGGATGCGTTTCGCAACGTCGCCAGCGCCTCTGAAGAAAAGAGCACGCTCATCAATCAAGCCGAGGCCTATCGCAACGAACAGCTCGAACTCGCGCGCGGGCAAGCCTTGGCACGCTTGGCCGAGGCTGCTGGCTATACGACTGAACGCAGCAATCGTGCGAGTGGCGAGGCCGAGCGGTTCAAGCTGGCCGAGGGTGCGTTCAAGCAAGCGCCCGGCGTGACCGCCACGCGGCTCTATCTGGAATCCATCGAAAAGGTATTGGCGGGCCGCAAGAAACTCATCATTGACGCTTCCAAGTTCGGGCGGCGGCAAATGTTTTTTCTCGATCAACAAGGTAGCGTGATTGATCCGGCGGCGTTGGTTGCGCCGGATAAGCGCGAGTGAATCGGAGCAAGTAATATCGAAACAAGTTTGACAGGATTGACAAGATTTTTGGTGGGATGAACAGGCTTGACGAAAGCGGATCAACAATCATTGTGACATTTGAAGCCGCAGGCATTCGCAATTCTACATTCGCAATTCGCAATTCTCATGCAAGGAATTGACTGGTAAGCAACGCACCTCTGCATGGAATTGAGAATGCAAAATGGAGAATGGAGAATGATTGGCCTGAGTCAACACGCCAATCCAATCCTGTACATCCTGAAGCAAGCTTGTTCATCCTGTCGCAACGCTTGATGGATTGAATCGCTATGCAAGAGAACAACCGAAAATTCCTGCTGCGCGCGGCGCTGGTGCTGGCCGTGCTCGTGCTGTTGTTGCGCACGGTCTTTACCTTGGACGAAACGCAGTACGCCGTCATTACCCAATTTGGCCGCCCGGTGCGCACGCTCACCGACGCGGGGTTGCACGCCAAATGGCCGTGGCAAAGTTTGTTGAATTTCGAGAAACGGTTGTTGGTTTACAACCCGCGTCCGTCTGAATTTTTGACGCGCGACAAAAAGAATATCGTGGTGGACAGCTATGTTTGCTGGCGCATCGCCGATCCGAATCGCTTCTTGCAAACGACGGGCGATCTGACGGGCGCCGAGATGCGTTTGCACGATACGGTTTGGGCGGCGACTGCGGCGGCGCTGGGCAATGCCGATTTGGCCTCGCTCGTCTCGATCAAGCCTGAAGAGGTCAAGGTCGAAGTGTTGATGCAGCAGGTTACCGAGCTGTGCCGCGCGCGCGCCGCCGAGCAATACGGCATTGAGGTCGTGGACGTGCGCATCAAGCGCGTCAATTTGCCGACGCAAAACCGCGAGAGCGTCTTCGCACGCATGCGCGCCGAACGCGAACGCATCGCCAAACAATACCGCGCCGAGGGTGAAGCCGAAGCCATGAAAATTCGCGCCGAGTCGGACAAGGAGAAATCACGCGTGCTTTCCGAAGCCTACAAAGAGGCCGAACGCATTCGCGGCGATGGCGACGCCGAATCCACGCGCATCTACGCCGCCGCCTATTCACGCGATCCGAAGTTTTACAAGCTGGTGCGCACGCTCGAGGCGTACAAAAAAGTGATTGACCCGAACACGACGGCGATCCTGTCTTCCGATTCCGAATTGCTGCGGCTGTTGACGCAAGGGAGGACGAAGTGAATTTGCCGCGCTTCAGTCTGTTTGGTGGACAGCACCATCATCACGATCACGAGGATGGCGAACACCATCACCAGCCGCACGATCATGAGCATCCGCACGAGCCGCCGCCTCACTGGAATTGGCGTGAGACACGCGCGGCGCAGTTTGTGCGAGCGCATTACCGGTTGATGGCGTTGCTGCTGTATCTGGCGAGCGGGCTTTATCTGGTAGCCCCTGAACAGCAAGCCGTGGTCACGCGGTTTGGGCGCGTGGTGTCGAATGGTGTCGGGCCGGGCTTGCATTACCACTGGCCCTGGCCGGTCGAAAGCATCGTCAAACTCAAAGTGCTCGAAACCAAACGCCTGACCATCGGCGTCGAGCTGCCCGATCAATTGTTGGGCCGCAGCGCCGCCACTCCGCTGCAATTCCTGACCGGCGATCAGAACATCATCGCCATTGTGGTGGCCGTGCAATACGGGATCAAAGACGCTGGGGCGTACCTCTTTCGCGCGCAAGACGCCACGCGCGTAGTCGAGACGGCGGTGACCTCGGCTTTTGCGCAAACGATTGCCGTCGAACCGGTGGACAACGTCTTGACGACCGGCAAGATCGCCGTGCAAAACGCTACGCTGGCGCGCGCGCGTGAATTGCTGGATGCCTATGGCAGCGGCGTGCACCTCAGTTCGATCAACATCGAAAGCGTCACGCCCCCCGCCGAAGTCGCCGATGCCTTCCGCGAAGTCGCCAGCGCGCGCGCCGACCGCGACCGCATCATCAACGAAGCGCACGGCTACGCCAACGACGCGCTCGCCAAAGCGGCGGGCGCGGCCGGCAAGCTGAAAAGCGAGGCCGAGGGCTACCACGAACAGCGCATCAACGAAGCACAGGGCGAGGCGGCGCGCTTCAACAAATTGCTGACGGCGGCGGGCCAGGCGCGCGACCTGACGGCCCAGCGCCTTTACCTGGAAGCGATGGAAGAGGTCTTGCCGCGTATGAAGAAGGTCGTGATTGATTCGACGGGTGGCCGCAGCCTGATGGATCTAGGCATCTTTCAAGGACAGCAAGGGCAGCAGGGGCAACCAGCGCCAACGCCAGTGCCGAAGTAATGATGTTACGCATTTCGACGCGTAGCGTCTTTGGAGTGCGTGCCGCACGCACTCCAAAGGCTTCGCCAGCCCACGAGTTAAAGTTACCGGTTGAGCAATGAAAAAGCACCTGCCCGCCATCGTGACCGTTTTGCTGATCGCCGCCGCGCTCGTGTTTTTCACCCAGCGGCAGCGCTTGGCTCAATTGACCGCCGACGACCCCACTGCCGCTACGCCCGAAGCGGTAATCTGGCGCATGGCGGATGCCGCGCGCACCGGGGATGCGGCGGCATACCTGGATTGTTTCAGTGGCGAGTTACAAGCGAAACTGCGCAAGACCGCGACGGAGTTGGGCGACGCGCAGTTCCGCCAATACTTGCAACGGCTGCACAGCGAGGTCACAGGACTGGCGGTTTCTGATTTGGCGCAACCCCGCGCGGACGAAGCTGTGTTGCGCGTCGAATTTATCTTGCGCGACCACAACGAAGCGCAACACCACCATTTCAAACTGAACGGCGGCGTCTGGAAGATTGAGCGCATCGAAGCGACGGAACGCGTCAATCCGCTCATTCCATTCGGAACGAGTGAGTCGCAACCACAATAGATAAGCAGTCTTGAAAGAGAGCAAAGAAAGCGAGGAGGCCGGTGTGATCACGCCTGTCCTGCCGCCGCTGAGTGAGCGCGCTCCCCCAGCATTGCAGCAAGGGGGCAGCAAGGGGGCAGCAAGGGGCAGGCTCGTTTACGTCGCCAATAATTTAAGCGAGAATGCGCGCCACATTTACATTTTGCTGTACCACCAGACTCACTCAGGAAAGCAAGCCAAACTGCTATGAGCAACGAACAAAATAAGCCGCAACTCGTGCGCGCACTGACGCTGCGCGATTTGGTTTTGATGAATCTGGTCGCCGTACTGGGGCTGCGCCATCTGGGCACGTCGGCTGCCGCTGGGCCGGTTACGTTAACGTTGTGGGTGGTGGCCGCGCTCTTCTTCTTCATCCCGCAAGGGCTGGCCGTGATCGAACTGTCGTCGCGCTTTCCCAGTTCGGGCGGCGTTTACGATTGGACGAAGCGCGCCTTGGGCGAAGGGCACGGCTTCATTTGCGGCTGGTGTTATTGGATCAACAACGTGCTCTATTACCCGAATCTGTTGATGTCGGCGGCGGTGATTGCGACTTACGCTATTGGGCAAGGCGATTCGGGGCTGAAAGACAATTTGACCTATGTGACCGTGACGACGCTGGTCTGTTTGTGGCTGGCCGTCATCGCCAACATCGTCGGCGTAGGCACGGGCAAGTGGTTGCAAAACGCGGGCGGCCTGGGCACCTACATCCCCGGCGTGTTGGTGATTCTGGTCGGGCTGTATGCCTATTTCACGCAGCCGAGCGCGAATCCGATTGCGCCCGCCGACCTGTTGCCGAAGAAGGCCGATTACGATTCGTTGAATCTGTGGATCTCGATTGCGTTTGCCTACGCCGGCTTGGAACTGTCGGCGACGATGGGCGATGAGGTCGAGAATCCGAAACGCAACCTGCCGCTTTCGATTTTCATCGCCGCACCGTTGATCGGCGTGATGTATCTGGCGGGCACGAGCGCGGTGCTGTGGCTGATCCCGCGCGGCGAGGTCAACGTCGTGTCAGGCTTTCTGCAAACGATTCAAGTCGGCATGGCGCGCATCAGTCCGGGGCTGTTCTGGGTCGTGCCGGTCTGCGCCGTGCTTTACACCATTGGCAACATCGGCGGCGTCGGCGCGTGGCTGACGGGGCCCGCGCGCGTGGCCTTTGCGATTGGCCTGGATCGCTACTTCCCGCCCGCCTTTAGCCGCATCCATCCGCGCTGGCGCACGCCATACGTGGCGATTTTGGTGGAGGCGCTGCTCGGCACAATCCTGCTGCTGATTTTTGTAGCGGGGAAGGGAACGCAGGTCGGGCAGGTCTATCTGATTTTGCTGAGCGCGCAGGTGCTGATCTATTTCATCCCTTACCTTTATCTGTTCGTCGTCTTCATCATGCATCGCCGCCGCGAAGGCGTGGGCGCGGGCGTGATGGCTGCGCCGGTCGGCTTGTTCGGTGTGTATGTGTTAGGCATTTGCGGGCTGGCGGTGACGTTATTTGCGATGGTGCTGACGATGATTCCGCCGGGCGGGGTGAGTTGGTGGGATTTCAGCGGCAAGGCATTGGCGGGCGTGGTGGGATTGTTGTTGCTGGGCGGCGTGCTGTATTGGCGGGCGAATCGGCAGCGTTGAGGCTGTTTGCTCACCACGAAGCAACGAAGAGCACGAAGCTATGTCGGTACCGCGCGCGTTAGCAAGCGGTTGTCTTTGCGCGAGGCCGCTTGCTAACGCGCGCGGTACCGACACACACTTGCCGAGCTACAACGTGACCGGCCGTTGCTCGTGCAAGGATTGCGTTGCCGCCAAACTCACGCGCAACGCCGCAATCCCATCGTCACAAGTGATCGCGGGCGCTTGGCCGCCCCGCACGCGATCCACGAAATTCTGCAACTGATCCACATACGCCTGGCCGAAGCGTTCCATGAAATAAGGCACCGTGTCGTGCGCGACATTGTTTTTGGTCAGCACCAGCAACGGCGTCTCGCGTATGTAGCCCACTTGCAACGTGCCCTGCGTGCCCAGAATCTCCGTGCGAATGTCGTAACCGAAGACGCCGCTGCGGCTCAGATCAATCACGCCCAGCGCGCCGCTCGCAAACGTCAGCGTGGCGATGGCGTTGTCTACGTCGCCAATCGCTTTCATTTCGGGATAGGCCAGCACGTCGCCGATGCTGTAAACGCTGCGCACCTCGCCCATCAGCCAGCGCGCCAAATCCATATCGTGAATGCCGCAATCCACCAGCAAGCCGCCGCTGTGTTCGGGCGCCAGATATTCCAGGCTTGGCCGATACGGATCGCGCGAAGTGGATTTGAAGACGATGGGCGTGCCGATTTCGCCCGCCGCAATTTTCTGGTGCGCCGCCGCGTAGCCTTTGTCAAAGCGCCGCATAAAGCCCAGGTGAAAGAAAATGCCCGTCTGCGCGACAGCCGCTTTGATCGCCAACGATTCGTCCAGCGAGATCGAAAGCGGCTTTTCGCAAAAGACCGTCTTGCCTGCCTGCGCCGCCGCCACCGCCACATCTTTGTGCAAGCTGGTTGGTGTGACGATCACCACCGCGTCAACCGCGTTGTCGGCCAGCAAATCCTGATAGTGCTGATACCAGCGCGGCACGTCGTGTTCGCCGGCGAATTTCTCGGCCACATCGGCCAGCACATCTGAAACCGCGACCAACCGGGCGTTGGCGATGCGTCCCAAAAAGTAACTGGCGTAAAGCGCGCCCAAGCGGCCTAAGCCGACAACACCGATATTTAGTTTGTTACTCATTTGTTACTCCTTTTGACTTGGTCTGGCAAAGCCTTTGGAGTGCGCGCGGCACAGGCCGCCGCTTTGGTATGCCTTCGATCAGCCGGACAATGAAAGAAACGAAATAACACGGCCACACGAACCGCCGATGCGTTTGCCGTCGAGGGTATACCAAAGCGGCGGCCTGTGCCGCGCGCACTCCAAAGGCTTCGCCAGTACGAAAATTATGTTACTTCGCTGCTGCCTTGGCGTTTTCTTTGGTGATTAACGTGACACCCAGCGAAACGTCATCTTTGAAGGCCTCGCCCTTCAGCGCCTTCCAGGCATTCTCGACCGCCGTGCGGCCCATCTCGGCGGGCGATTGCGCCACGGTCGCCTGCATCGTCCCTTTGGTGACAGCCTCGCGCGCTTCCGAAAAGGCGTCGAAGCCGACCACAATGATTTTGCCCGTCTTGCCCGCCGCCGCGATGGCTTCGACCGCGCCCAGCGCCATCAAATCGCTGCAGGCAAACAGCGCCTGAATTTCGGGATGCGCCTGTAACATATTTTGAAACACGTTGAAGCCCTGATCGCGCTCCCAGTTCGCCGTTTGCGAAGAGACGATTTGCATGCCCGGATTTTTAGTTACTACCTCGCGCAAGCCTTTCAAGCGCGAGTCGCCGGTTTCGTGGCCGGGGATGCCTTCGAGAATGGCGACCTTGCCCTTGCCGCCGAGTTGCTTGGCAATGAATTCACCCGCCACGCGCCCGCCTTCCAGGTTGTCGGAGCCGATGAACCCGGCGGTCTTGCCGTTGGCGGCTTGCAAGGTTTCGGCGTGGACGCGCGTGTCCACGATGATGACGGGGATGCCGGCGCGGTTGGCTTTGACGATGGCGGGCACGACCTCTTTGGAACCGCTGGGCGTGATGCAGAGCGCGGCGACCTTGGTCTGGATCAGATTCTCGATGATCTGCATCTGTTTCTCGACATCCACCTCGCGCTCGGCGGCCTGCACGATCAGCGTGACGCCCAGCTTCACGGCGGCCTCCTGCGCGCCCTTTTGCATGTCAATGAAGAAGGGGTTGTTCAGCGTCTTCAAGACCAGCGCGATGGTGGGCTTGGCGTTGTCGGCGGGGTTGCCGCGATTGCAACTGAGCGCGGCTAGTAACGCACAGCCGAGCAGAATGTAGGCGAATCGTTTGTTCATCGTGTTCCTCTGAAAAAGTAGAGCAACCTTTCCAGGTTGCTCTGGGATGCATAAGTGGACCTAAGCGGAGACAAGAGCAACCTGGAAAGGTCGCTCTACTTTCAGACACCGCGCGTATTTGAAGTGAGGGCGGCTAATGCCGCAACGGATTCTCGGTTGCCAGACCTTCTGCTTGCGCGACCTTTTCCAGCGCGACATCCGCCGTGAGAAAGGTAAAGCGGCTCCGCTCGACGCTTTTGC
This sequence comes from Acidobacteriota bacterium, assembly GCA_031418175.1. Classification (GTDB taxonomy): domain Bacteria; phylum Acidobacteriota; class Blastocatellia; order RBC074; family RBC074; genus JACPYM01. The sequence continues at coordinate 18,926 of JANOWX010000291.1, forward strand.
TGGCAAGCAATGCGGCGGCCAACTGAACGGCGTCATAAGCGCGCAAACCTTGTCGAAACGTCAGCCGCATGGCCTCACCGAAAAGCGTCTCCTGCCAATCAATGACTTGATAGACCCCGGCTTCATAATGCTTCATAAAGGCTCGTCGCGCCTGATAGAACGCGAACCTTGAGATAACGCCCTGCTGGTATCGGCGCCCCAGCGCCGCCGTCATTTCAATCGGCGTCAAGTGTGAAATGACCAAGCGATAGCGAATCAATTCTCCGCGAAACCAGTCGCTCCCCGGCTCCATCACGTAGCGTTTGAGCAACACACTGGTGTCGGTAAACCAGCGTTTCATCGCGGCCCTCGATCTTCAATGACGGCCTCTGAAACCAACGGCCCGTTACACTCAATCGGTTCCCATTCGTCGTCAGAGAGATGCTCCATGGAATCGAGATAGCGTTTCTCTTCCTCGGTCAGTTCCGGATCAGCCCAATACTCCCGCCGCATCTCTTCCAACAACCCAGCCCCCCAAGGTGGCTGTAGTTTCACGCTTTGCAATTTGTGTGCTTGCTTCGACATTTGCCCTCCTTTCAAAACGGCGCGGCGAGCATAGCACAGAAGCCCGCGCGGCCACGCTCCGGTTTCCTGGTTTGGCCAGCGCGTTTGTTGGGTGCGGGGTTGCCACGATTGCAACTGAGCGCGGCCAACAGCGCACAGCCGAGCAGTATGTAGGCGAATCGTTTGTTCATTGTGATCCTCTTGTGAGCCGAACTACTTCTTTGTGAATCGACGGAATCGACGTACTTCATCCGGGAACATTTTCACTGCGCCGAACCAAAAGATAATTACCAAGGCTGTATTAAAGGCGAAGAAAATCCAGACGATAGGCGACTCGATCAGTTCTTTACCGCTGAGTACTACAATCACAATGTTGCTCAAAAGCATCACCGAAGCCAATACCCCGATAAGCCAT
>JANOWX010000292.1:0-3705 GCA_031418175.1 Acidobacteriota bacterium
CGGCGGCTCGTCGGGCGGCGTAGCCTTCACCATCACCAACCCCGCGCCGCGCATCACCAGCATCAATCCCGAGGCAGTCGTGGCAGGCAGCGGCGCATTGTCGCTGGTCGTCAACGGCTCCGGCTTTGCCGCGAATTCGCAGGTGCGTTTCAACGGCAACGATGTGCCGACGACTTTCGTGACCAATTCGCAACTGAGCGCCCAAGTGCCCGCCATAGCCGTCGCCACGGGCGGCACGTTCCCGGTCACGGTCTTCAACCCCACGCCGGGTGGCGGTCTGGCGGGCGCGGTGAATTTCACCGTGACGAACCCCGCGCCGTTGTTGGCGCAACTCGTGCCCAACACAGCGGCGGCGGGCAGCCCCAGCTTCGTGCTGACGCTGATCGGCACGGGCTTCACGCCCGCGTCGGTCGTGCGTTGGAATGGGCAGGATCGGTTGACGACCTATGCCGGCCAGACGCAATTGACGGCGGTTGTCAACGCGCAAGACGTGGCGCAAGTCGCCACTGCTCAAGTGACCGTTTTTACGCCCGCGCCCGGTGGCGGCACGTCGGGGGCGTTGGCCTTCACGGTCAAAGACGAACCGAACCCGGTGCCCGCGATTGCGTCGCTCAATCCGAATCAGGCGTTCGCGGGCGGCCCGGCCTTCACGTTGACCATCACCGGCACCGGCTTCGTCGCCGGTTCGCGCGTGAATTGGAACGGCGAAGCGCGGCCCTCCGCTTATATCAGCACCACGCAAATCGTCGCGCAGATTACGGCGGCAGACCTGGCCAACGCGGCCACGGCCAACGTGACCGTAGTCAATCCAACGCCCGGTGGCGGCACGTCGAACGCGCTGCCCTTCAACATCATCCCGCCGCCGAATCCCGCGCCGGTCATCAGCAACATCACGCCGAACGCCTCGTTTGCAGGCGCGGCGGGCATCACGCTGACCGTCAATGGCTCCGGCTTCGTCAGCGAATCGGTCGTGCGCTGGAACGGCACTGATCGTCTGACCGCGCGTGTCAGCGCCACGCAACTGACCGCGCAAATCCCGGCGGCGGATTTGGCGCAAGGCGGCACGGCTTCGGTTACAGTCTTTACGCCGCCCTCGGTCAGCGGCGGCGGCGGTACGTCGAACAGCGCGGCCTTTGCCATCCGGCAATTGCCCGCCGCGCAAATCGCGCTGACGCCCAACGCGCCGACGACCAACGACACAATCGCCGCACAGCTTTCCGGCACCTGGCCGGATGGCTGCATCCCGCAAAATCCGCAAGTCTCGCTCGTTGGCAACGAAGTGCGCATCAACACTTCCAATGCGGGCCAGGTCTGCACGGCAGCCCTGACGCCTTGGAGTTTGAACAGCAGTTTCGGCCCGCTGCCAGCGGCAGGGAACTACTTCGTGCGCGTGTTTTACACCTCGCCCATCGGCACGGCTGAAATCGGCCAAGCCAATTTCACCGTCGTCAACGGTCGGCCTACGCTGGCTTCGCTCGCGCCCAATCAGGCCTTGGCGGGCAGCGCGGGGCAGGCGTTGACGGTGAATGGCACGAGCTTCTTTAACGGCGCGGTCGTGCAGGTCAATGGCGCGGCGCGCGAGACAGCCTTTGTCAGCGCCACGCAATTGACCGCGCAACTGACCGACACCGACTTGGTCAGCGGCGGCGTGCTCAGCATCACGGCCGTCAATCCCGCGCCCGGTGGTGGCGTGTCGAATGCCTTGCCCTTCGCGGTCAACAATCCGCAACCCTTGCTCTCGGCAATCAATCCGGCCTCGGTGCAAGCGGGCAGCGGCGGGTTTACCCTGACGGTGACCGGCACCGGCTTCGTGCCCGGCGCGGTCGTGCGGTGGAACGGCGCGGATCGGTTGACGACGTTTGGCAGCAACACGACGCTGACGGCGGCGATCCCGGCGGCTGACTTGGCCACGACCGGCGCGGCCAATATCACCGTGTTTAACCCCGCGCCCGGCGGCGGAGCTTCGACGGCGGTGAGTCTGACGATTGACAACGCGCCGCCCTGTCAGGCGGTCTGCTTCCAATCGCCGGTGTATTACGTGCTGAACATAAGCCGCCTGCCCAGCGGTTCGGTCATGATCGCGGGCGTGAATTTCAACCAGCCGGTTTCGATTCAAGACAACCTGGCCGATGTCAAACGCGCCTTGCAAGGCGGCCGCTCGACACTCTCGCAACTCAACGCCGAATACGTCGCGGCGCAAATCAGCTTGCTCGCGGTTTCGGGGCCCTTCGGTTCGGCGGCGGTGTTGAACGGCGTGTTGCGCTGTTACGGGGTGAATTTCGCGCCGGTGCCGTTGTCGAACGGCTTCACCGTCAGCGTCAACACCACCATCGGCGATCTGCTGAATCAGGCGCGGCTGGCGTTGACCGAAAACCGCGCGGCTGACATGGGCCAACTGGCGCTCATCCTCGACCTCATCAACGGCAACGATCCGAACAATCGTTGCAGCGGCTTCAACGCCGGGTCGTTTAATTGAATGCCATCGCATTGATGAAGGTCTGAAAGGAAAAAGACGCGGGAGGCCAACCGGCTTTCCGCGTCTTTTTCGTTTACAGAGTTTTCAAACGGGGTGGGGAAATGGGGGCGGATAACGTAAGGGCATCCCTACCCACACGCTCAGGCAGCCGTCGAAGCTGCGCGCCCACCGAAATAGTTACGGGAAGAAAAGGTTCGCCGTGCCGCGCCTGCCTGCCTGCCTGCCTGCCTGCCAGCACCGCGAAAACCCACCAGCGGCAAGACTCACGCCGTGCCATTGTGGCGCCTGTTGCGCAAGCCGCCAGCACGATGGTCTTTTGATGGGGGTGTGATACCCTCCGCCCGCTGTTTCAGTCAGTACCCAGACGCAACCACAAACTTGCAAAGGAGTCATTCATGTCGTCACGGACGACACCCTGAAAACGGCTGCGCCGAATGTCCGACAAGCTGCCAGCTTGTCGGTGACTCCGGTGCTCACCCATTCCGAGACACCGACAAGCTGGCAGCTTGTCGGACATTTCAGAGGAGCAAAAGATGACTCGTCCACGCCCGTCACTGCTTTTGACGTTGAGCCTGTTGTTGGCCGCGTTGGCCTTCGTTCTGTTGCCGCCGCGCTTCTGGGCGCAGCGGATGTTACCCCAAACCACGACCGCACACGCAGCCAGTCCCGGCGCAGCCACCCCACTGGCCGAGGCGCTCCGCCCGGACGGCACGCTGCAAGCCACGGCGGGCAGTTTCAATGCCGCAGGCTACCGGATGGAGCTGGCGGCGAACGGCGCGCCGCGCTTTGTGCCCGTCCCGGCAGCCACGGCGGCGGCCAACTGCTGGGATCCGCAATTCACGCTGCCCAATGGCACAAACGGGGCAGTAGTTGCTGTCGCGGTGCTGGGCAGCGACGTGTATTTCGGCGGGCTCTTCACCCTGGCCGGCAACACGGTGGTGAACAACGTGGCGCGGTTCAACACGAGTACGAATACCTGGAGCGCGTTGGGCACGGGCGGCGGCAATGGAGTGGTGGGCGTCTTCGGTCAAACCGGTGTCTTTGCCCTGGCGGTGAGCGGCAGTGACCTTTACGTGGGCGGGCAATTCACGACGGCGAATGTGGGCGGTACGACCATCAGCGCGAACCGGGTGGCGAAGGTCAATACGGCGACCGGCGTTTGGAGCGCGCTGGGCACAGGCGGCGGCTATGGGGTGAACAGCGGTGTCGCTGCCCTGGCGGTGAGCGGG
>JANOWX010000293.1:0-8740 GCA_031418175.1 Acidobacteriota bacterium
CCGTCAGACGCGCCGGTTGAGATGTCGGCAAGCTCGGCAGCGTCCACAGGCGACAATCCGAAAACGATCACGTTCATCCACGCAACCTCTTCCGCCGTCGCCGTCCCGGCGTTCCACTTTTCGATCAGTTCTCTTTTTTCGCGCGTGTCCACGGAAATCATCAATCAAACCCCCAAACGGCGGCGGAAGCGGCTACGCCGTCGAGCGCGCGCGCCACGGCTTCGGCGTGGTCGCGGCCTGGCTTGTCGTTGTCAGCAAGAATGACGACGTTGCGCCCCGTCAGCGCCACGTTGTATTCGGCGCGCCACTTACCCGCGCCCATCGGATTGCACGTGACGGTGAAACCGAGCGTCCGCAGCCGGTCAACGTCCTTCTCGCCTTCGACGATGAACACGTCGCCCGTCGTTAGAGGGGCCGCTGGCCGTCTGCAAAAAAACTTCGCTGGCTGAGTCAAACCTGCCAAAGAATTTCTGGTTTATGCGTAACGCTGCAAGTATGCTTAGGCACGAAGTCAGCACAAATCTGCTTCGTTCGCTTCAACAAAACAGTTCGCCCCTCGTGGCCACGGACTTCGTGCTTTTACGGTTGCGGCCGTGAGTCTCTGTTCACTCTCTCAAAAGGAAAAAAACTATATGATCTCCCCCCTTGGTTCGACCCGTAATTTAAGCGTGGCGTTTGTCTTTGCGCTAAGCGTTTTGCTGGTGAGTTTCGCCGGTTGGCGCGTGAATGCCAGCCGGGCCGCGAAGCCGGCTGACAAGGCGCGGCAAGCAAACGCGCAAGCCGCGAACCCTTACATCGAATATGTGCTTTCCGTGCAGGGGGAACCCGGCGAAGCGAGTGCCGTCTCAGCGACGGCGGCGCGCCGCCCCGCCCAAGCCAGTCCGCCGCCAAACGCAGCCCGGTTGACGCGCGCGGCGTCGTTTGAGGGCGATCTGCGGAATCTGCCGCAAAAAGGCCCGGTCAAAAAGGAGCGGCCTGAACGCCACGGCCCCAGGGTCGAATTGCGCACCATCGGAGATAACGTTCCGCGCGATGCGGGCCGTCTTTTGCCTGGGCCAAATCCGCCCGCGCCCGGGCCAATCGCCAATTTTAACGGACTTGATTTCGCCAGCTTCGGTGCCGGGCGTCCGCCTGACACCAACGGCGACGTGGGCCCGACGTATTTCATCCAGTCGGTCAATAGTTCAATTGGCATTTACCGCAAATCCGACAACGTCCGCGTCGTGGGGCTGACCCTGGACAATTTCATGAGCCAGGGCAGTTTCGGCAATCTGTGCGACAGCGATAACTTTGGCGATCCGGTGGTGCTCTATGATTCGTTTGAAGACCGCTGGGTCATCACCGACTTTGCCTTTCAACTCGACGGTTCAGACAACGTGATCTTTCCGCCCGGCATGTTTCAGTGTTTTGCCGTTTCCAAGACCGGCGATCCGGTGGCTGGCGGTTGGAACTACTATTCGATTAACACGACGGGCGGCTTGGGTGATTACGGCAAGTTCGGCATCTGGCCCGATGGCATTTACATGACGGTCAATATGTTTGACTACGCGGCTACTGGCGGCTTCCAGAATGTCCGCGTCTATGCCTTTAACAAAGCCCAGATGTACGCCAATGCCGCCGCGCCGCAGGTTGTTTCGTTCGATCTCCCGCCCGACGAATTCACCGTGCTGCCCGCGAACGCCCGGTTGCAAACCGGCACGCCGCCGCCGGGCACGCCGAACCTTTACGCGGTCGTTTGGAACTTCGCCAATGTGATCAGCACCTATAAATTCCACGTGGACTGGAACAGCATCTCGCTTTCCACGTTTACCGGGCCCTTCGATACCTTAGCGCCAACCAGTTTTGCGGTGGGGCCGGATACGGTGCCGGCCATGGGCGGCACTGCGAATGACACGTTGTCGCATCGGTTGATGATGCAGAACCAGTACACCAACATCGGCGGCGTCGAATCGCTCTGGAATTCGCACACGGTGCAGGGGACGACCGCCGCGCAGGCGGCAGTGCGTTGGTATCAGGTCAACGTCACGGGCGGCGCGATTGCGGCCAACACCACACAAGCCGCCACGCATAATCCCGACACGACGAATCGCTATATGCCCAGTCTGGCGTTGAACCGCCTGGGCGACATGATGATTGGCTACAGCGTCTCGAGCAGCACGCTGCGGCCCGCCATTCGCTATGCCGGACGCTTGGCCGCTGATACGGTGAACACGCTGCCACAGACTGAGACTTCCTTGATCGAGGGCGCTGGCGCACAGAACACCAGCAACCGTTGGGGCGATTACAGCACGATGACGCTCGACCTCGATGGTTGCACCTTCTGGTTTACCTCGGAGTATTACGCCGTCACTGGCGGCAACTGGCAAACGCGCATCGGCTCGTTCAAGTATCCCGGTTGCACGAATGTCACGAGCGGGACGGTGATGGGCACCGTGACCGCCAGCGCGGGCGGCGCGCCGCTCAGCGGGGCGGCCGTGGCGCTGGGCAGCCGGACGACGACGACCAATGGCAGCGGCGGTTACACCTTCACGGGGATTCCGGCCGGCACCTATTCGAGCCTGACGGGCAGCGCGGCGGGCTTCAACGCCAGCGCGGTCGCCAGTCTGGCCGTGAGCAGCGGTGGGACGACGACCCAGAATTTTGCGCTCAGCGCCGCGCCCACCAGCGGCTGTCCGACCGATACCACGCAGGCGGATTTCCAAACGGGAGCGCCGACCAGCGTTGATCTGACCGGCAGTCCCGGCAACGTGACGTTGTCGAGTATCGCGAACCTCGATCAGTCACACACGGGGGGGACGACTACCGGGACAAGCTTTACCGCGACTGGTTGGACCGGACAGACGTTTATTCCAGCCGTTACTAGCACGCTCACAAAAGTGGATGCCCAACTCTTTTGCGGCACCTGCACAGGCACCACGCCCAACCTCACGGTTTCAATTCGTAACACCAGCGGCGGTCTGCCCACGGGCGCTGACCTCGCCAGCGCGACGATCGCGGGGTTTTCAAATGGCGCAGGCGTTTTTTACACGGCCAACTTTGGCGCGCCGGTAGCGCTGACGGCGGGAACGCAATACGCGCTGGTTTTGCGTCCTGTGGCAAATCCTTCCGCTGGGAATTATTTCTGGATTCGCGCTCTTCCTGGCGCCTATGCCAACGGCCAGCGAGTCCTGACCTCCGATAGCGGTTCGACGTGGACGGCTGATTCCACTAGAGACTTTAACTTCAGAACCTACATGCAAGCTGGCTTTGTCGCGTCCGGTAATCTGGTCTCCGGCACGAAAGACGCCAATCCCGGCGTGAGCGCCACCGCCACTTGGACGACGTTATCGTGGACGGCCAGCACGCCCGCCAACACAACCTTGCAGTTTCAAGTGGCGGGCAGTAACAACGTCAACGGCCCTTTCAACTTTGTCGGCCCGAACGGCACGGCTGGAACTTTCTTCACCACCAGCGGCGCGTCGCTCAGCCAGTTCAATGGCCTGCGTTATCTGCGTTACAAAGCCTATCTGGCTACCACCAACAGCGCGGTGACACCGACCCTGAACGATGTGGCGCTGTGTTTCAACAACGGCGCTAACGCTACGCCCACCATCACGGCGACGGGGCCGCTCGCGCGCCAGCAGGCCAGTCCCGCCGGGGCCGCAGTGCAAATCGCCACCGTCAACGACACCGAGACGCCCGCTGGCAACCTGACTGTCGCCGCCACGACGGTGCCGACGGGTATCACGGTGACAAACATCATGAATGCAGGCGGCACGATCACGGCCAATGTCGCGGCGTTGTGCAATGCGGCGCTTGGCTCCAACACAGTTGTGCTGACGGTGACGGATGGCGGCGGCGCGATGGCGACGGCGAACCTGACCGTCAACGTCTCGGCCAATACGCCGCCAGTGCTGACTTACAACAGTCAGGTGGTGGCGGCGGGCGGCGCGCTCAACGTCAATCCGGCGACGGGGCTTACCGACAATGGCACGGTCAACACCGTCGTTGTGCAAAGCCAGGGGACTTACACCGGCACGATTTCGGTCAATGCCAGCGGCGTGGTTTCGCTCAGCAACGCCAAACCGGGCGGCGCCCACACGATCATGATTCGCGCGACCGACAATTGCGGTGCGCCGACCGATGCGAGCTTCACGCTGACGGTCAACTGTCCGACGGTTACGGTGAATCCGGCAAGCTTGCCGAATGGCACGGTGAGTGTGGGCTATAACCAAACGATCACGGCCAGCGGCGGCACTGCGCCGTATACCTTCAGCGTCAGCGCGGGCGCACCGCCGATCGGTGTGACGTTGGCGGCGGGCGGAGTGCTGAGCGGCACGCCGAGCGCGGCCGGCCCGTTCAACTTTACGGTGATGGCGACCGACGCGAATAGCTGCACGGGCGCGCAGGCTTACGCGGTGAGCATCAATACGCTACCGACGATCAACGCCGTCGCGGTGAATCGCCAGCAAGGTAGTCCCGTCTCCAATTCGACCAGCGCCAACGTCAATGACGCCGATCAGACCGAAGACACGCTGACGGTGACGGTGAATGGCGGCGCGAGCGCGACCGTGAATGGCGTGACGGTTTCGGGGATTAGCGTCAGCGCGGCGGGCGTGGTCACGGCCAATGTGCTTGCCAGTTGTACCGCCAGCACGGCGAATTTCACGTTGACGGTGACGGACAATACTGCCGCGACGGCCAATGCCACGCTGACGGTGACAGTGGCCGCGAACACCGCGCCAACGCTGGCCTATAACAATCAGTCCGTCGCGGCGGGCGGCGCGCTCAACGTCAGTCCGGCGACCGGCCCGACGGACAACGGCACGATCGCCAGCATCGTCGTGCAAAGTCTGGGGACTTACACCGGCACGATTTCGGTCAACAACAGCACCGGCGTGGTTGCCATCAGCAGCGCCGCGCCCGTGGGCACGCATACGATCATGATCCGCGCGACTGACCAATGCGGCGCCATGACGGATGCGAGCTTCACGCTGACGGTCGGCAATAACCCGCCGACGATCACGGCGGGCGGCACTTTTGCGCGCCAGCAAGGCAGTCCGGCAGGCGCTGCCGTACAGATTGCGACGGTGAACGATACTGAAACGCCAGCGGGCAACTTGACGGTCATGGCGACGACCGTGCCGCCGGGCATCAGCGTGACCGGCATCACGAATACGGGCGGCACGATCACGGCTACCATTGCGGCGTTATGCAATGCCGCCTTGGGCAATAACACGGTCGTGCTGACCGTGACGGATGCCAACAGCGGCATGGCGACGGCCAACATCACCGTGAATGTCACGGCCAATAGCCTGCCGATTCTTGGTTATAGCAGTCCGCAAAACGTGCAGGCAGGCGTTGCGCTGACAGTCACTCCTACTGCCGGGCCGAGCGATAACGGCAGCGTGGCCACGCTTGCCGTGCAAAGTCAGGGGACTTACACCGGCACGCTCAGCGTCAATAATTCAACGGGCGTGGTGGCGCTGAGCAACGCCGCGCCGGTCGGTGCGCATACGATTATGATTCGCGCGACCGACAATTGCGGAGCGACGACGGATGCGACGTTCACGCTGAACGTCAACAACAATCTACCGACGATCACGGCGGGGGGCCCACTCACACGCCAGCAGGGCAGCCCGGGCAGCGCGGGCAGCGTGGCTACGATTGCGACGGTGAATGACGGCGAAACCCCGCGCGCCAGTTTGACCGTGACGGTGATGAGCGCACCCGCAGGCATCAGCGTCACCAGTATCAGCGCGCCCAACGCAACCACGGGCGAAGTCACCGCTACGGTAGCGGCCGATTGCACGGCGGCCACCGGAGCTAACACCGTGGTGTTGAAAGTCACCGATGGTAATAGCGGCATGGCGACGGCCAACCTGACGGTCAACGTCACGGCCAACAGCGCGCCCGTCTTGACGTATGCGAATCAGTCCGTGGCGACGGGCGGCGCGCTCAACGTCAGCCCGGCGACCGGCCCGACGGATAACGGCACGATCGCCAGCATCGTCGTGCAAAGTCAGGGGACTTACACCGGTACGATCAGCGTGAACAACAGCACCGGCGTGGTTTCGTTCAGCAATGCGAAACCCGGCGGCGTGCATACGCTCATGATTCGCAGCACGGACAATTGCGGGGCAACGACCGACGCGAGCTTCACGCTGACGGTCAACTGTCCGACCATCACGGTGAATCCGGCGAGCTTACCGAACGGCACGACTGGCGCGAACTATAATCAAACGCTCACAGCCAGCGGCGGCGCTGCGCCGTATACCTTTGCCACCAGCGCGGGCATGTTGCCGACGGGGCTGACCTTGTCGGCGGGCGGTGTGCTGAGCGGCCTGCCCAGCGTGGTAAATCTGTTCAACTTCACGGTGCAGGCGACTGACGCGAATGGCTGCACGGGAACGCAGGCTTATGCGTTGACGATCAATGCGTTGAACAACCTGCCGACGATCAATGCCGTCGCGGTGAGCCGCCAGCAAGGCAGCCCGGCGTCCAATGCGACCAGCGCCAACGTCAATGACCTTGATCAGCCGCTGAATTCGCTGGCGGTCACGGTCAACGGCGGCGCGAGCGCAACGGTCAATGGCGTGACGGTTTCGGGGATCAGCGTTAATGCGGCGGGCGTGGTCACAGCCAATGTCGTGGCGGCGTGTGCGGCGACTGCGGCGAATTTCACGTTGACCGTGACGGATGCGGCTGCGGCTACCGCCACCGCCACGTTGACCGTGACGGTGACGGCCAACAGTGCACCCACGCTGACCTACAGCAATCAAGCTGTCTTCGCGGGCACAGCGTCGAATATCAGTCCGGCCAGCGGCCCCGGTGACAACGGCTCGATCAGCAGCATCGTTGTGCAAAGTCAGGGCACATACACTGGCACGATCAGCGTTAACAATAGTACCGGCGTGGTTGCTCTCAGCAACGCCGCGCCGGTCGGCGTGCATACGCCTACCATCCGCGTGACTGACAATTGCGGGGTGACGACGGATGCCACGGTTACACTGACGGTCAATAACAACCTGCCGACGATCACGGCGGCGGCTCCGCTCGCGCGGCAGCAAGGCAGCGCGGGTACCGTGTCAACGATTGCCACGGTCAGCGATACCGAGACGCCAGCGGGTAGTTTGACCGTGGCGGCGACGACGGTTCCGGCGGGGCTCAGCGTTACGGGCATCACCAACACGAATGGCACGATCACGGCTAGTGTCGCGGCATTGTGCAGTGTCACGTTGGGAAATAACACGGTCGTCCTGACGGTGACGGACGGCAACACGGGGACGGCGCCGGCCAATCTCACCGTGAATGTTACTGCCAACAGCGCGCCGGTCTTGACCTATGCGAATCAGGCCGTCGCGGCAGGCGGCGCGCTCAACGTCAGTCCGGCCACCGGCCCGACGGATAACGGCACGATCGCCAGCATCGCCATGCAAAACCAGGGCACTTATACCGGCACAGTTTCAGTCAACAACAGCAGCGGTGTCGTAGCGTTCAGCAATGCGAAACCCGGCGGCGTGCATACGCTCGTGGTTCGCGTCACGGACAACTGCAACGTGACGACCGATGCGACGTTCACGCTGACCGTCAACTGTCCGGCGATTGCCTTGAGTCCGCCCAGCTTGCCGAACGGCACGGCGGGCATCGGCTATAACCAAACGATCACGGCCAGCGGCGGCACCGCGCCATACACGTTCAGCCTGAGCACCGGAACCTTACCCACGGGCGTGACGCTGGCGAGCGGGGGCGCGTTGGCAGGTACCCCGACCAACTCCGGCACGTTCGACGTTACCGTCATGGCGACGGACGCGAATGGTTGCACTGGCACGCAGGCTTACTCGCTGGTCATCAATCCGGCTTGCACGACGATCACGGTCAATCCGGCGGCGCTGGCGAATGGGTTTGTTGGGACGGCGTATAGCCAAACGCTGACGGCGACGGGCGGGACGGCGCCGTATACCTTTGCCGTCACCGGCGGCAGCTTGCCGAATGGCTTGACGCTGGCGAACGGCGGCGCGTTGACGGGCACGCCGACAACGCCAGGCACGTTTGGCTTTACGGTGACGGCGACAGCGAGCACCGGCTGCACTGGCACGCGGGCGTATACGGTGATTGTCAGCGGCAACGGCTTGCAGTTCTATGCGCTGTCCGCACCGGTGCGCTTGCTGGAAACGCGTGTGGGCTTCAGCGGTTGCACGATGCCCGGCGCGCCCATCAATGCCGGGGGCACGTTGACGCTGCCCGCGCGCACGGCTTGCGCGGGCATTCCGGCGAATGCTGCGGCGGTCACGGGTAACATTACGGTTGTGCCGTCAGGGCCGGGCTTCCTGACGCTGTTCCCAAGTTCAGCGACGCAACCGACCGTCGCCAACTCCAATTTCGGCGCGGGTGAAATCACCAACAACGTCTTCACGGCGGGCCTGGGTGCAGGCGATGGCGCGTTCAAGATTTTCAGCAGCGCGCTGACGCATGTAATCGTGGACGTGACCGGCTATTACGCGCCGCCGGGGACTGGCGGTTTGTACTTCCATCCGTTGGCGACACCGGTGCGCTTGCTCGAAACGCGCGTGGGCTTCACCGGCTGCATTGCGCCGGGCGTGCCGCTCACAGGCACGGGCAATCCGAATGCGGATCCGAATTTGGATTTGTTGTTGCAGGGCCGCTCGCCCGTCGCCGCGCCGTGCAATTCGATTCCGGCGACGGCGCAAGTGCTGGTCGGCAACGCGACGACCGTGTTGCCAGCGGCGCTGGGCTACTT
>JANOWX010000294.1:0-5193 GCA_031418175.1 Acidobacteriota bacterium
GGCACGGGCCGCCGCTTTGGTATGCCCTTGTTCGCTCGGATACGAAGGGACTATCAAAGCGGCGGCCCGTGCCGCACGCACTCCAAAGGCTTCGCCTCGCTCAGTGGGATTGGCGCTATTCCAGCGCGCGCAACGTCAACACTTTCAACACCCATTCATCCGGGTCAACCGCCACGCTCACCGGCTTCCCGTCCAGCTTGAACGCAAACTGCTGCGCACGTTCGCTGACCTGCAACAGCTCGCGTTTGGCCACCGCCGCGAACTTGAATTCGACCTCGACCGGCAGACGAAAGACGGTCTGCGCCTGCGTTTGTTTGACGGCCAACTTTACTTCTTTCGCCACTTCGTCCCAGCGCCAGGTCACGTCCAGTACCGGATAGCCCGGCTCGTAAATCCATTGCTTGAAAAACCAGCCGAGCGGTTGGCCGTGGTGAAACTCCATGACGCGCTGCAAGTCTTCGGTCAGCGCGGTGCGGTCGCGGTAGGTGCGGTAGTAATCCCGAATGCCGGCAAAAAACTTTTCGTCGCCCAGCACGCGCCGCAGCATGTGCAACACCCAGCCGCCTTTCTCGTAGGTGGAATGCATTTGCAGGAGCGCGCCGGATCATACTGGGACAAAGAATCGCGCGCAAATTTGCCGCGGCGCGTCGGCCCGGCGGTCGCCACCACGCGCTCAGACTTTATCCCGCAAGCGGGCGCGAAGTATTTCTTTGTCGAGCCGGATTACTGCCCCGGCGCGCCGCTCGACAGCCTGAGGATATGTGGCGCTTACCTGAAGGATTTGAATTTCTAGCCGTCCTGCCAAGGCTGCTGAGCATCAGCTTTCATTTGCGAATAGCGAGAGCGCGCGCCACAGCACGGCCGTCCCGCGCGCCCGCCAGCTTTTGCGTTCCAGGCCCTACAGGGCTTACTATGACGCATCTTCAGTAACTTGTTCTCCCCCAAACATTGCTGGCGCGCGTTGAGCAGAAGTTCATGAACTTTCGACGGAAACAAATTGCGGGAAAGATGCGGTTGGGGCTGCTGCCACTCATACTGCTGCTGTTGGCCCATGCCGCGCACGCGCAAACAGCCGATCCACCAGGACAGCCGCCAGCAGGACAGCCGCCAGCAGGACAGCCGCCACGCGCACTCAATGACATCCTCGCGCTCGAAGACCCGGCGGCCCGGCTCACCGCGCTGCAACAATTCCTGAAAACCAACACCACCGGCGAAGCGGCGCTGACCGCGCGCGAGGCCGTCGTCTTCAGCCATTCGCAAATCGGCGAAGCGCAACTCAACGACAACAACATCGAAAAAGCCGTCGAAGCCTTTCAACGCGCCATCAAGGCATTGCCCAAACAGATCAGCGACCGTTTCTTTGAAGAAACCGTCATCAAAATCCCACTGGCCGTCTCGACGCGCGGTTATCGCGCCGAAGCCGTCACGCTGGGCAAGCTGCTCGAAACGCGCTTTGCCAGCGAGGCCGAGCGTTTGGCCGCCCTGGGTGAGTATTACCTGAGCATCGAGGCAGCGGGCGAAGCGATCAATGCGCTGGAAAACGCCACGCACCTCGCCCCCGAAGATGCGCGTTTGCACCGTGCGTTGGGCGCGGCCTATCGCATGGGCTTGCGCATCGGCGATGCCGTCGCGGCCTATCAGTTGGCGGTGCGCTACGACCCCAAAGACCGCCGCGCCTTTTACGACCTGGCGAATCTCTACCGTTCGCAAGGCGCGTATGAAGACGCCCTGAAGCTTTATCAAAAACAGTTGGAGATTGATCCCAAACACACGGCTTCGCACAAGGGCCTGGCGCTGGCTTACACCGCGCTGGGCAAAGAGGACGAAGCCACCGCCGCGCTCAACCAGGTGCGCGACCTGCGCGGATCGAGCGACGAGATTCGCCAGGACATCCTGCTGCAAACGCAACTGGCGTTTTATTACCTGGGCCAAAACAAGCTGAAAGCCGCGCGCCAGGCCGCCGAAGCCGCCTTGCTGGTCGAACCGCGTTTCAGTTGGGCGCGCCTCGCCGCCGCCGAAGTCGAATTGGCCGAAGGCAAGTATTTCGAGGCCGAACGTAATCTGCTGGCGGCGCAAAAATACGCCAACTTCCCCACGCTGGCGTTTACGCTCGCAAAACTTTATTTAATTGTCGAAGATTTCGATGGCGCATCCGAGTTGCTGGGCAAAGCCTTCCGCTATTCCGCGCAAGACAAATTCACCACGCGGCTGGGCGGTGTGCGCGATGTGCAAGCCGATGAATTGCGCGAGTTGCTGGCGCCCGAACACCAAGCCGCGATCTTCCTGGCCGAGCCGCCCACCAGCGACGAACTTTTCAAGATCGCCGAAGCGCTGACGCGCGTGAATGCCCGCCTGTCTGAAAAAGCGCCAGAGGGCAAAACCGCCGCGCCCGCGTCGAAAGAGGCTGGCAAAGAGAATGATCCCGACCTGCTCGAACAGTCGGCCCGCATCTTTGTCGAAGCCGAAGGCACGCGCCGTTCGTTCCGCGCTTTGTATATGGCGCGGCGGCTGGCGCAAGGCGGCAAAGCCTTACCGCTGGCGATCAAGTTTGCCGAGCAAGCGTTGGAACTGTCCGAAGTCGCAACCGAAGCGGAAGGCTCGGTGCGTGACTATCCGAATTATGACCGCGAAGGCCGCCTGCGCACCTTCCGGGGCCGCGCTTACGACGCGCGCGGCTGGGCGCTGTTCAAAGCCAGCCAATACCCCGAAGCAGTGCGCACGCTAAGCCAGGCGGTGCTGATCTACGGTCCGTTGCCCGAAGGCAAAGAGGCGCTGCGCCATTTGTCAGCGGCGAAGGAAGCCAGCGGCGATTTGCCAACGGCGTTGGAACTGGCGCTCGCCTCGTATGAACCGCCGACCAGCAAAAACGCTGTGGATGTCAATCGCACCGTCATCGAATTGCTCTATCGCAAAGTGCACGGCTCGCTCAATGGCTTGGCCGAACAACTGGGACGACCACTCAGCGTCAAGACGAGCGGGTTGATGGCCGCTGCCGCAACGGCTGTGGCCAAGACTGAAACGGCGGCAACGCCTGCCGCTGCCAAAACGGCTGAACCGGCGCAAACCACGGCGGCCAATGCTGAATTCAACGTCAACCAATTGCTGATCAACCGTCCGAACGAGGGCAATAACGCTGAACGCCGCCCGGCCCTGGCCGCTACGCCGCGCCGCGAAGAGAATGCTAAGACAGCGCCAGCGGAAGCTGGCAACACGGCTTCCGCTGAAAAATTGCGCGTCGGGCTGTACGGCATCCCGGTCAATCCCAAAGTATCGAATTCAGGCAAACCGACCTTCCCCTTGCCGCCGCCCAAGCCGCAAGCGCGCGCGCCGCAGGAAACGGCGACGAATAAGGTCGCGGCCAATCCGCCGCCCGCGCCAACACCGGTGAAAGAATCCGGGGCTGAAAAAGCTGCTGAAAAGCCTGCTGAAAAGGCAGCGGAAAAAGAAACCGAAAAAGCACAGGTCGCGGTCATCGCCAAAGAATTACCAACCGAGCCGCAGCCCAAAGTACCGCTGAAAGAAATCGTCAAAGAACCAGCGCCTGTGACGCCACTAACGACGGTTGTGGCTGAAACGATTACTCCGCCGACACCCGTTACCGAGAAAGCCGCCGTAAAAGAAGCCGCGAAAGAAACCGAAAAACCGCCGGAGAAAGAAAGCGAGAAAGCAGTAGCGAAAGAACGCGGCAAGGAAGTGGAAAAAACGCCTTTCGTTGCGCCCGCCACGCCGTTGACCGTACCGGAAATAAAAACCGGCAACGTGCCAGCAACAACGCCGGAAACAAACGCAAGCGCTGCGGCCCAGCCCGTGGTCTTGCCGGAACTGCCGCAGGAAAAGCCCGTGGCGCTGGCTTCGGTTTATACGCCTGATGCTGAAATGCGCGCGCGCCTGCTGCCGGTCAAACCGGCGGAAGAACCGCCTGCCCCGCCCATCCCCGTGCCCAACCTGAACGCGGCCAATCCGCCCGAACCAACGATCACCGTGCGCTATGAAGCCGCTCCGCCCAAACCGGCTGACAACGAGGCGCCCGCTGAAGCGCCGCCCGCAGTCAGCACGCGCCCGCGCCGTGTCAATGAATTGGTGCCCATCAATCAACCTATTCCCGGTGGGCCCGCCACCAACGCGCGCAAACGCCGCGTGGCAGCGCCGCCCGCAAAGCCTTAAAAGGAATCAGAACGAATGGAAGTGAAAACAGGAGTGATCGCCGCTGCCGGTTCGGGCACGCGCATGCTGCCCGTCACGCTCGGCTATCCCAAAGAGTTATTGCCCGTCATTAACCAGCCCGCCCTGCAACTGATCGTTGACGAATACATCAGCGCTGGCATCAACCGCATCATCATCATCACCGGCGAAAACGCCGCGCCGCTGCACCGGCAATACGACCTGTCGAACGTGCCCGCGCGCGGCAAGCACCAAGCTCTCGACGCATTCGTAGACCGCCTGGCCAACGTCGAGATCATCTTCGAACCGCAAGCCGGCCCTTACGGCAACGGCACGCCACTGCTGGTCGCCGCGCAGCACATCCCGGCGGGCGCGGGCTTTATCTATGCGTATGGCGACGACATCCTCAAAACGAAAAAATCCTTCGCGCAACAACTGATCGAATTGCACCACGCCACTGGCGCGCTCGCGGTCGGCGTCCAACCCGTCGCCTGGGAAGACGTGGTGCGTTACGGCATCGTCGAATTGCAGCCGGGCTCGGCCAACGCGATGCGCGACGTGATCGAAAAACCCGCGCGCGCCGCAGCCAAATCCAATCTGGCCATGTTCGGGCGCTTCCTGCTCTCGCACGAGGTGATACAAATCCTGCGCGAGATTCCGCTGGGCCAGGCGAATGAGTTGTGGCTGACCGATGCCGTGCGCGAATACGTGCGGCGCGGCGGGCGCGTGGTCGTCAATCCCGTGACCGACGGCGAATGGCTGACCATCGGCGATCCGCTGAATTACCTGCAAACGCTGATCGAATACGCGCTGGAGGACACCGAGATTCGGGCGGCGCTGGAGCCACGCATCCGCCGCTTGCTGAATTTGTAAGCCGCCACGGGTTGTCTCAAATGGGCGGCGTGCATAAGATGGGCGCTCCCAAAACACGGATAAAAGTAAAGCAACCTTTCCAGGTTGCGCCGGTCCCGGCAAGGTGCTGTTTGCAAGTGAAAAATGACGGCGTGTTGTGGCGCGGGTTCTTTACCCGCG
>JANOWX010000295.1:0-2149 GCA_031418175.1 Acidobacteriota bacterium
TGAGTTTGGCCGTCAGCGCGCCGAGTTGCGCCAGGGCCAACTCATCGTGCGTAACGTCCAGAAATTTATGCGGCGCCTGGGTCAGCATATCAGCCACCAAGCGCCGGGTGCGCGGGGCCAATTCATCGCCCGCGCCTGCGCCGCAGTTGAAACAACGCGGCAGGCCTTCGTTATTGAGCCAAACGCGCTCTTCCGCGCCAAAAGGGGTTTCGCATTCGCCGCAACGGCGCAGGTCGGCGAGAAAGCCCGAAAGCTTCAACAACCAGAGTTCAAAATAACGCGTCAGCACGACCGCTTGCTGGTCAGAAGCCTTGGCCAGCGCTTCGACGATTGCGCCGACCAGCCGGTATAGCACCTCGTTCGGCTCGTGGTCGGGCACGAATTCCTGCAACAGTTCCGAAAGGTAATGCCATACGCCCAGCCGTTCGCTGCTGACATTCGAGACAAACGGGGAACGCAGGATTTCGCAACTGGAAATCGAGACCAGCTCTTTGGCTTCGTTCTGATAGTAGGTGAGTTGCACTTCGGTGAACGGTTCCAAACTCGCCCCGAAGCGGCTGCGCAAACGCCGCGCGCCCTTGGCGACACCCCGCACCTTGCCCGCCGCGCGCGTCAGAAACACGCAGATTTTATCGGCTTCCTTGAGTGTGAAGGTGCGCAGCACATAGGCTGGCGTGTCGTGCAAAGGCATCGGGCGGCATCGTAATTGGTCAAACCGGATTAGTAAAGTTGGCGAGTTTGCACCGTCACGCCCATTGATGAAAGGTTTTGATTGGCAAGATAAGCGCGGGAAATGGCGCTCTGAATTGGCGTTCGACCGCGCTTAACGCGGGCGTTTTTGCGGTGGTTTCGCAGGGTTCGGACTCAACGCCGGACTGGCTGTCGGCGTGCTGGCCGAAACCGGATCCATCTTGGCTTTAATGACGACTTTGGCTTTCGGATATTTGATCTGCGCGCCGCCCGAGCGCACGACATACGAATCTTCGGTGCCTGCCTCAATCACGCCCAGATAGCGGTTGCTGCTGACGCCATAGGCATGTTTGCCGACATTCGGGTCTCGCGCCGGCGGCTGATTCATCACGTAGTAATACACGCCCGAAGCAAGCGCCGCGATAAACAGCGCCGTCAAGACATGTTTGAAAAGCGAGAAGAAGAACTTCCACACCAGCCACAGGATGGTCGCGACAATCAACAGCCCAAGCGCGGTCAGCATCTCGCGTGTATAAGTGTCGCCGAAGATCGAGTTGAAGATGTCCATAGGCCGTGTCTCACGCGCTCGTTTAGAGAGGCAAAGGATAAAGAATCCAGGCGATCACCATGCCTACGCCGACGAAATAGCCGAAGACCTTGAAGCCGTATTTCACGCGCTCTTCGGTCGTGTGGTGCTCTTGCGACAAGACGGCAAAGGCGACCGAGACCAGCAAGCTGAACAAAACCATCGCTAAAAAATGGGTCACGGCTTCCTCCCAATGGCAATGTCGTAAGCATCCATCGCCGACAACAGATTCAGCGCGCCCGCGACGCACAGGAAGGTGTTGCCGTATTCAAACGTGATCTTGGCGGCCTGTTCGGCAGTCACGGCGAAACCCTTGTCCGCCATCAAACAGACCAGATACGGCAGCCCCAGCCCCATATCCAGCACGCTGAAAAACCACGTCAGCCACTCATTGCGTTCGGGCCAAAACAGATGGCCTTCCATCCAGAAGCCGAACGCGAACAGTAAGGCAATGGTCGCGCACAACAGCAGCGCTCGTCCCCATCTGCCCAAAACGGCGTGGCCCAGCCCCGGCAACACCAGCGCGGCTAAGCAAGCCGCAATCGTGCGCCCGGTCGAGACCGGCTCCAAGGCCATTGGAGCGCTAAAAATTTTCTCGCTTTGCAATTAATCTCTCCGTTGGAATGTTGATTTGTGCGGGCATTCTAAGAAGCGGCTTCCAGTAGTGTCAAGAAGCGCGTTTGGCAAGCCCAGGTCAAGGCGGCGGTTATTCCCGGCTCGCAACTTTTGCATGATGCCGGGCTGCTTGCATAATACGTGAGTTGGCGGGCGAAATGACCACGCAAGAGATCGAACAATACTTGTCTGAACTGAGCGACGAATTGCGCGCGCTGGGCGTCAAGGGAGAGATTTGGTATCGTCTCAATAATTCGG
>JANOWX010000296.1:0-4857 GCA_031418175.1 Acidobacteriota bacterium
GCACGAACTGTATCCCGATGCTGTTGGTGAAAGTCGGACGTGAGTTGCGGGTGGGCTGCCCGGTGGGCACGGGTTTGGTCGCAGTCGGCTTTTTCGTTTGCCGTTGCGCTGAGACAGTTATGAGCAATGCCGTAAAGGCGCAAGCAGCCAGCGTCAAACGTAGCAAGGTGCGAGTGTTCATTGGTAAATCCTCCAGTGATGAAAAAGGTTGAGCAGCGGTTTTAGCGCCAGCGGCGCGGCATGTTTATAGCTGCGGCGCGGCGTAGCCCCCAAGCTCCGTAGGAGCGGCATCTGCGGCACATGTCGCTCCTACGGAGCTTGGGGAAACTTCGTGCCTCGTGGCTATAAACATTTGGCTCCTACGGAGCCGGGGGCGCGTCGTCCTCAAGGAAATCGAAAACGTATTTATCCTCAAACGCGATGTCGAAATTGCGCAGCAATCCCAGATATTCATTCTTGAACGACTTCTGCTGATGGTGGCTTTCCTGATTCTGGATGTAGCGAATCACCGTATCCAACTGCGAATGCCCGTAGGAAAAAGCGCCAAAGCCCTCTTGCCAATGAAACTTGCCGCGAATCCAACCCTGTTCGTTGATGAACTTCGATGAACCGGCTTTGATGTCTCTGACCAGATCAGACAAGGCGATGCTGGGTTTCAGGCCAATCAGCAAATGTACGTGATCGGCCACGCCATTGATTTGCAGCATCTTTTGCTCCTGATTGGTGACGATGCCGGTCATGTATTTGTAAATCTCTTCTTTGTGTTCGGGTTGAATCAAGCATTGTCTGCCTTGCACGGCAAAGACGACCTGAATGTAAATCTGCGTGTAGGTGTTTGCCATCGTGGTTGCTCCTTTCGTTGGCAAGTTGTCGAGTGAATATCTGTCATCAGCGCGAAGAAATATACACCGCTTTCGTGAGAGCGTGAACAGTGCAAGCACATTCGATGTACGGCAATTCCGCCAGCGACTCTTTGATGGGAGCCGCGTCGAGCCGCACCGGAATGAAGCGGCGCTCCTGGTTCAGCGGGTCGCGGAACCGGAACGTCCCCGCTTCCAACTGCGCCCAGTCGGAGCCGAACGCCTGCGCCGACATACACAGCACCAGCACGCGGGACTGCTCCAACCCTTCCTTGATCTTCGCCGGAATGCTGTCGCCGGGCTTCAAGACCCATTCATCGAACCACACGCGCAGCCCGTCCGCCCGCAACCGCTCGGCGACGGCGCGCACGACGTCTTTGTCTTTCGCGCTGTGGCTCAGGAATACGTCGTAGTTGAAATCATCGGCCATAGATTTACCTTTAGGATTTACGCAAAGTGTGGTGCGGTTCTTTACCCGCACCCGGTTCGCCTGTGGTTGGCAGGTGCGGGTAAAGAACCCGCACCACACTGGCAGGTTTTCTCGTAAGCCCAGACCTTATACCGCAAAGCGCCTGGGTACGCACGTTTCCAGCGTGCTGAAGGTAAATGCCGCGTCGTTCCTTGTTCCCCATTGCGCGCGAGACGAAAGCGACCGGGTAAGGAAGGCTACGCGCCTTCCTTTTTATGGCAGGCAAGGATGCCTGCTTACCCAGGTTGGCGCAAAAAACGCCGCGATCCATTGCACGACGACGGCTTCATCGGTTGGTTGGCCGAGGCTGTCCAGCGCCTGTTGCGTGCGTGCGTCGCCGATGCGCGCGCGGCGGTCGTGCAAGAGGGCGCGGCTGTAATCCGCCGTGAATTCGGGGTGCGCCTGAATGCCGAGCATTTGCGGGCCTACGCGAAACATGGCGACGGGGCAATGCGTGCTGCTGCCGAGCAAGACGGCGTGGGCGGGCAGTTGCAACACTTGATCTTGATGCATGTACTGCAACCGGCATGGGCTTTGCTGTGGCTGCATCCATATTTCAGGGGATTCAGCTTGGGTGATTTCGCAATCGTGCACGCCGACGCCCCAGCCGATTGGAGCCTTGGCTACGCGGCCACCGAGCGCTTCGGCTAGCATCTGGTGCCCGAAGCAGATGCCAACGTATGGCTTGTCCGCGTCGTGCAATTGGCGCACAAACTCTTTCAGCCGCTGAATCCATGGGACGTCGTCATAGACCGAAAAGCGCGAGCCGGTGGTAACGTAGGCATCGCACGCATCCAGCGTGCTTGGCCATTCGTCATCGCACACGGCAAACGGCGTCAACGTGATTTGCGGCGCGTGGCGTTGGAAGAGAGCGCCGAACATTGCCGGATAATCGCCCGCGATGTGCTGAAAGCGTTCGGCGACGTGATCGCATTGGAGGAGGCCGATGTTCATCTTGAAACTTCCCGGAAGAACTTTGCCGCAGATCAACGCAGAGAGGCGCAGATCAGCGTTTGTCTGCGTTTATCTGCGGCAAAACTATTTCTGGCTGCTTACAAACTCAAGCGCAGATGGAATGACTTGGGCCGCGTGAATGCTTCAAACCCAAGCCGCGACAGCGTGCACCCGCGTCCCGAATCTTTGACACCCGTCCAGGCCAGCGCCGGGTCTAGGTAATCGCAACGATTCATGTACCAGGTGCCGGTTTCGATTTGATCGCCGATGCGCAGCGCGGCCTCGACATCTGCCGTCCAGATCGAAGCCGTCAGGCCGTAGCGGCTGTCATTCATCAACCGGATCGCCTCGTCGTCATCGCGTACCGGCATGATGCCGACAATCGGCGCAAAGCTTTCTTCGGACATCACCAGCATGGAATGGTTGACGTTGACCAGCACTTGCGGGGCCAGATACGGCGTGCCGGGTTGGCTGGCAGGGAAGTGGCTTTCGTCAAGCAAGGCCCGCGCGCCTTTTTGCACGGCGTCGGTGATGTGCGCGCGCGCTTTGTCGGCGGCTTCGGTGCGCACCATTGGCCCTAGCGTGATCGTGGGATCGAGCGGGTTGCCGAGTTTGTATCCCTTGGTCAATTCGACAAAGCCCGCGACGAACTGTTCGTAAACTTCTTGCTGCACGTAGATGCGTTCGACAGCGCAGCAGGACTGGCCCGAATTGAACATTGCGCCGTCCACCAGATTTTCGATTGTCGCGTCCAGCATCCCAGAGCTTTGCGCATCGGCGCGCACATACGCCGGGTCTTTGCCGCCGAGTTCCAGGCCTGTGGCGATGAAACGTTGACTGGCAGCACGTTGCACGGCGTGGCCGCCTGCGACCGAACCGGTGAAGGCTACGAAGGCGATGCGCGGGTCGGCGATGACTGCGGCCACCTGGTCGTGATCTATGTGCAGATATTGAAAGACGCCGTCGGGCAAGCCTGCAGCGGCGAAGGCTTCGGCATAGCGTTCGGCGACGAGCGGCGTTTGCGGCGCGATTTTCAGCACGACGCTATTGCCCGCGAGGAGGGCCGGGATGACGGCGTTGACAGAGGCCAGCCAGGGATAATTCCAGGGCGCGAGCACCAGCACCGTGCCCAGCGGCGCGCGGCGAATGAAGCGTTGGAAATTCTCTTTGGGTTCGAGCGTGATGTCGGCGAGTTCGTGTGCGGCGATGTCGCAGAGATACTGGATGCGCTCGTTGAAGCCGCGCCGGAGTTCAAAGGGCGAATAGGCGATGGGCCTGCCGATTTGGCGTGTCAGTTCTTCGCCCAACACGTCGGCGTGTGCGACGCACCAGGCGGCCAGGCGGCGGCAGAGGGCGGCGCGTTCGGCGACGGGCACGTGTTGCCAGGCGCGTTGGGCGCTGACGGCTTTGGTCAACGCGGCGTCAATTTCCGCGTGTGAAGCCAGCGGGCGTTCGGCGAAAAGCGTGCCGTCAATCGGGCTAAATGTTTGTTGGCTTCGATTGGTCGTCATTGCAATTACTCCGGCGTGACATACGCTGCTGTGATGCCGCCATCCACCAAAAAGTCCGTGCCCGTCACATACGACGATTCGTCCGACGCCAGATAGAGCGCGGCATAGGCGATTTCCTTCGCTTCGCCAAAGCGGCCCATCGGAATGTGCACCAAGCGCCGTTGCTTCTTCTCGTCCGTATTCAAAAAGCTCATCAGCAACTCAGTGCGCAGCGGCCCCGGGCAGAGCGCGTTGACGCGGATGTTTTCGCGCGCGTGGATGACCGCCAACTCGCGCGTCAGCGCGAGCACCGCGCCTTTGCTGGCGGTGTAGGCAACCTGCGGCGTGGCCGCGCCCAGCACGGCGACGAACGAAGCGGTGTTGATGATCGAACCGCCACCTGCGCGCCGCAACGCGGGAATGCCGTATTTGCAGCCCAGAAAGACACCCTTCGCGTTGATGTTCATCGTCAAATCCCAAATGGATTCTTCGGTCGTGACAGCGTTGTCGTCGCTGTGGTGCATGATCCCGGCGTTGTTGAACAGGATGTTGAGTTGGCCGAATTCGGCTTCGGCGAATTCGGCCATGCGGGCGCACTCGGCGGCTTGTGACACGTCGGCGCGGATGTAGGCCGCATTGCCGCGCGCGGCCTGGATCAGTCTGACGGTTTCTGCGCCTTCGGCATCGTTGACGTCAACGCACACGACGGCGGCGCCCTCGCTGGCAAAGAGCAGCGCTGTCGCGCGGCCAATGCCGCTGGACGCGCCGGTGATGAGTGCCACTTTGTCTTTCAGTCTCATTTCAGATAACTGCCTTTCTATGGATGGGTTGATGATTATACCGCGCACGGTTACAAATTGAGCTTTTCCTCCCACGAAGTCACACGAAGAAAGCACGAAGAAGACCCGCAGGATTTGTATTGCTTCGTGTTTTCTTCGTGTGACTTCGGTGCGCCAGTAACTCGGTTCGATCTGGTCGGGTGAAACGTCCCGACCCTGGAAATTGCCCGTTAGACAGGTAGCCAAACGAGCGTGCGTCGTAGCAGCAATGCTACCCACGGAGCCTCGGGCGGCGAGCGCGTGAG
>JANOWX010000297.1:0-4245 GCA_031418175.1 Acidobacteriota bacterium
CTGGTGCGGCTCGCCGATCTGGAAAAGACTTCGGCGGAAGCGGTGCTGCATCGCGCCTTGGAAACGTATCAACGCGAGCTATTCTGGAAACAGACTAATGCCGCATATGCCGCGTTGAAGGCTGACCCGGAAGCCTGGGCCGACGAAATCGCGGAGCGCGCGCTTTGGGAGCAAACGCTGGCGGATGGAGTGGAACCGGAATGAATCTCCTTCGGCCTACGCGTGGCGAAATTTGGATTGTCAGTCTTGACCCGGTTCAAGGGCGGGAACAAGCCGGGAAACGCCCGGCTCTTGTTTTGTCGGTTGACCAATTCAACCACGGCCCGGCTGAATTGGTCGTCATCGTGCCCATCACTTCCAAAGCGAAAGGCGTCCCGTTGCACGTGGCGGTACTGCCGCCGGAAGGCGGCTTGAGCCTGCCGAGCTTTATCAAGTGTGAGGATGTGCGTTCGGTTTCAAAGGGGCGCTTGCTGAACAAGCTTGGCGTTGTTACAGCGCAGACAATGGGTAGTGTTGAGGACAGAATCAAACGATTGTTAGGACTGTAATGCGGCTCGCAGATAACACTTGCGCGAGTTGCTTTTGAATGTGTTTGTGTAAAACCGCCAAATGATGGCCGCCACTGGTAACGAGGTGTTTTATGTACGAAAGAATCGTCAATTTAAGTGAAAAAGACCGTTCACTAGCAAACCTGGAATTAGCGGCCCTTGCCAAAGTTTGGCATGAACTAAAGACAGAGCTAGAGCGCAGCGGCCAATATCAAGAATTCCTAAAAAAGCTTCAGCGAGAATGGTCAATCGAAACAGGGATTATTGAGCGGCTTTACACCTGGGATAGAGGAGTGACGGAAGTATTAATTGAGCAAGGAATAGATGCCTCCTTAATAGCTCACAAAAGTGGTTTGAAATTTGAGCGAGCGGTACAGATCACCTCAATCATCGAGGATCATCTCGAAGCGATTGACGCCCTTTTCTCTTTCGTAAAAGGAGAACAACCTTTCACAGAACATTTCATCAGGGCAATACACGCAAAATTTACCGCGCACCAAGATTCAGCGGAAGGGCGCACACCCGATGGGCAAAGAATAGCGATACCTTTAGTTCGAGGGGATTACAAAAAACGACCCAATAATCCGCGACGAGACGACGGTACAGAGCATATTTACTGCCCGCCTGAAATTGTAAAAGAGGAGATGGAAACCCTCGTTCGAGGGTATTTAGAGGCAGAAACCAATACCGCGCCCGAAGTTATCTCCGCTTGGATACATCACCGTTTTACTCAGATTCATCCGTTTCAAGATGGGAATGGGCGAGTGGCGCGCGCCTTGGCAACGATGGTTTTTCTCAAAGCAGGACTGTTTCCGCTCGTAATCCGGGATAAGGACCGGGACAAGGAATACATCCCGGCTTTAGAAGCGGCTGATGCAGGCGATTTGGAGCCGCTCGTAAGCCTGTTTGGCCGAAGGCAAAAGGAAGCTATCCTAACGGCAATCGGACTTGAGCAACAGGTTCAGCAAGCCAGCTATGCCCAAGAAATTATTTCCTCAGCGATCAAAGTCTTAAAAGACAAGCTTGCAGGTGAAACTGTACGGTTGAACCAGGTATATCTAATCGCTGATGGATTGCACAAAGTTACACAGCGAAAGTTGGAGGCCATCGCGAGCCTTCTTAATAAGCAACTCGTAGATGTTACCAAGCCTGGTCAGACACCTTACCGTGCCTCTGTAAATCTGGCTGAGAAAGATGCTCCCAACAAACACTACTTCCATAACCAAATAATCAAAATCGCCAAAGACTTTGATTATTTTGCCAATTTGGAAAAGTATCGCTCTTGGATCAGGCTCTCTATCACAACTGATGAAACGTTTGAACTGATTGTCAGCTTTCACGGTTATGGATATGGGGATAGCGGGATTATGGTAGCTACTGCTTTTACTTGTCAGCGCGTTCCCCGCGAAGAAGGCTCCGGCTCAGATGTCATCAACACGCGTCATGCCTCACCGGATTTTTTCCAGTTTAATTATAAAGAGTCTTCAGAAAGCACTGAGAAAAGATTTAATGAGTGGCTTGAGGCTGTAACAGCAATAGCGTTGGCGGAGTGGAAACGGCTCTTGCAAGCATAGCCCCGCTTACAATTTCAAATGGATAAATTGACTCACTACCGCAAAATCGCCAGACGCCTTGTCGAAGAATATGGCAAACACACTCCTGCCAATGGTGTCATCCATACGGAAAAGATCATTGATAGCGAGAACGATCACTACGAAGTCTTGCACGTAGGCTGGCAAGGCGCGCGGCGTGTACACGGCTCGGCAATTCATCTCGACATCATTGATGGCAAAGTCTGGATTCAATACGACGGCACCAACCGCCCCGTCGCCGACGCTCTGCTCGAAGCGGGCGTGCCACGCGAAGACATCGTGCTCGCCTTCCATCCGCCCGAAGTGCGTCAGTACACCGAGTTCGCCGCCGCCTAACCGGAGAGAAAACTATGAATGAACCCAACTCGAAACTATCGCGCCGCGAATTGCTCTTCCGCGCCGGCACAGGCTTTTCCGGCTTGGCGCTGGCGTCCTTGCTCGACCAGGACGGGTTGCTGGCCGCTGAACCGCAACAGCAGCGCATCAATCCGCTGACGGCGCGAAAGGCGCATTTCCCGGCCAAGGCCAAAGCGGTAATCTTCCTGTTCATGTACGGCGGCGTCAGTCACGTAGACACCTTCGACCCCAAGCCGTTGCTGACCAAGCATCACGGCAAGCCGATGAACAAGGGCAAGGTGGATGTCTTCTTCGGCAATCCCGGCAACCTGATGGCTTCGCCGTATGCGTTCAAGCAGCACGGCCAGTCGGGCATCGAGGTCTCTGAGCTTTATCCGCACATCGCCCAGCGCGTAGATGATTTGTGCATGGTGCGTTCGGTGTACACGACCAGCAACAACCATTCGCCCGCGATCTTTCAGATGAACAGCGGCAATATGCGGCCCGGCAATCCTTCGTTGGGTTCGTGGCTGACCTATGGTTTGGGCAGCGAGAATGCGAATTTACCTTCGTACATCGTGATGTACGACTGGCGCGGCGGGCCGATTGGCGGCGCGCCGAATTGGTCTTCGGGCTTTATGCCGGCGGCGTATCAGGGCACGTCGTTCCGTTCGGGCAATGTGCCGATTGTGGATTTGAACCCGCCCAGTTGGGTTGATCCGCACTTGCAGCGGCGCGAAATTGATTTCGTGCAGAAGCTGAATCAAGACCATCTGGCGCGCCACGGCGGCAACAGCGGCCTGGATGCGCGCATCGCGGCCTATGAACTCGCCTTCCAGATGCAAACGCACGCGCCCGAAGCGGTTGATCTGGCGAAAGAATCCGACGCGACCAAGCGGCTTTATGGCATTGGCGAAAAGACGACCGACTATTTCGGCAAGCAATGCCTGACGGCGCGCCGTTTGGTCGAACGCGGCGTGCGCTTCATTCAACTATACAGCGGCGGCGGTCATCAGCAGGAATCGTGGACGCGCATTACGGGCTGCACGAAAACCACAGCATGCATTGCGCCGAGACCGACAAACCGATGGCCGGGCTGCTTGCCGATTTGAAAGCGCGCGGGCTGCTTGATTCGACGCTGATTGTCTGGGGCGCCGAATTCGGGCGCATGCCGATTTCGCAATCGGGCATTGGGCGCGACCACAATCCGCATGGCTTCACGATGTGGCTGGCTGGCGGCGGCGTCAAAGGCGGACAGGTCATCGGGGCGACGGATGAATACGGCTACAAAGCCGAAGAGGAGCCGTATTCGGTGCACGACATGCACGCGACGATTTTGCACGCACTGGGACTGGATCATCGGCGGCTGAACTATTACTACGGCGGGCGCGATCAGCGCTTGACCAATTTCGGCGGCGATCCGGTTTTGAAGGTGTTTGCCTAGCGAGTGCGGCGCGCGCTGGTGACGGCTAGACAGTGCATTGCGCGCGTGCTAAAAACTTGCGCGTGGCTAACAGACTTGCTTGAGATTGCGCGCCCGTAGCTCAGTTGGATAGAGCGCCGGCCTTCGAAGCCGTAGGTCACAGGTTCGAGCCCTGTCGGGCGCGCCACTTCCCCTCCCCTGACACGCAGGGTCTATTCATTCTCGCAAAACGTTCGACAAACTTCAGTTTGTCGTGGACGCAAAACCTCGACAAACGGAAGTTTGTCGAACTACGGACGCCGAGAATGAATATACCAATCCCAGACACCCACCCCACGGTCCGACC
>JANOWX010000298.1:0-15973 GCA_031418175.1 Acidobacteriota bacterium
GGTGCGTACCCAGGTGTTAATTTTCCGCACGAACCATACGAACGCCAAACACGCCCGCCGTCTCATTCCCGCCCGTCGCCTGAAAGCGCACCGTCACTTTCTGTTTGCCTTGCACTACGGCCGCCGGAAGCGCGTACTCAACATCGAAAAAGCTCTTCGTCGGGCTGCCGGGGCGGTGGCGCTCGATATGCTGTTCGCCGATGCGCGCGCCGTCCACCAAAATCTCAAACGTGCGTGTGGCGCGCTCTTCGCCGTGATAGGTCACGATGAGTTTCAACGGCGCGGTCGCGTCAACGGGCAGATCAAAGGAGAACCATTTGCGGGCGCTGCGGCCAGGGCGTCCGCCCGCGCGCACCGGCGCAGTCTCTTCGCCCTGCTGATTGAAATCGCGTTCGGGTTGCATCTCGCCGGGTTGCACAAAACCGAGCGTGGCCGCTGCCAGCTTGCGTTGGCGTTCGCGTTCGGCCAGCAATTCGACGGCTTTCTTCTCCCACTCGGCGGGCGTGAACAGATCGAAGTAGACCGAATAAGTACGCCGATGCAGGCGATAAAACGGCACGAGTTCCACATCCTGTTCGCGCCCGACGCCCTCCGTGCGGAAGTTGCCGGGTTTGTCAGCAATGCCTTTGATCCAATCTGACAACGGACGTGCTGCCGCCACGAGCGAGGGGATGCTGAGCGGTTGTGCGGCAGCTTGCCCGGCCCCTTGCGCGCCGCGGCCCCGCGCGCGTTCCGGCCCCAGATCACCGGCCAGCACAAGCGGCCCCCACATAATCGCCGTCACGTGCGGATTATCCGGCAACGGTTCCAAGCGCAGCTTTTTGGGCAGCGTCAACGCCACCGTGTCGCCGCTCTTCCATTTACGTTTCAGTTCGACATACGCGCCGGGCTGCGCCAGTTGCTTGACGGCTTGTCCGTTGACCTTGACGGTGAAACCCGCCTCGGCCCACGACGGGCGGCGCAATGCCAGCGTGAATTGTTTGGGCGTTTTGAGTGTGAGCTTCAGCGAAGCCGCTTCGCCTTCGGGAAAGCTGGTGTCCATCGCCAGGTCAACGCCCGCCGCTTCCCAATTCGCCGTCGAAGGCGCGTAGAGATTGACCCAGAGCTTGTCGCCAGTGTTTTTGTCAGAAGATTCGTAATACAGCCCGTCGCCGTGCAGCGCGTGGCTTTCCATGCCGGAGCCTACGCAGCAGGTGAAGCTGCGGAACATGTCCGCGTATTCGTGCTGCACGCCGCGCCCGACCGGCACCATATAACACGTCCGCCCGTCCACGTTGTCTATCGAAGCCAGAATGTGATTGAAGAGCGCGCGTTCGTGGAACTCGGCATACTTGCCGTCGGGATGCAGCGCGAACAGCTTCCGCGTCATTTTGATCAGGTTGTAAACATTGCAAGTCTCCGCCGTGCGCCCATCAATGCGGTCACTCAATTCGTCGGGCGGGCCGAAGTACTCATCCTTGCCGTGCCCGCCGGTGGCAAAGCTGTGATGCTTGACGACGGATTCCCAAAAGAAATGCGCCGCGTCGCCATCCGTCTTGTCGCCCGTGTAGGCATAGCGCACCAACGACCCTTGAATCTTCGGCACCTGCGTATTGCCGTGCAAGCCGGGCAGGATGTTTTGCCCACGCGCCAGCGGATCGAGCACGGCGCGATGATCGAAGCGGTGCGACAGCGCCAGCCAACGTTGATCGCCCGTGTCGGCATACAGGTCAGCCAACACTTCGGGCATGCCACCGAACTCGGTGTTGAGCATCTTCTGCAACTGCGCGTCATCGAGCTTGGCAAGGATGCTTTCCGCCCACGCGGCGAATTTGATCTCGATGTCGAGCGCCGTGCGATTGCCCGCGTAACGATAAGCATCGCGCAAGCCCGCATAGGTTTTATGCAGCACATACCAGGGCGCCCACAGCCCATTCAGGTCAAACCCCGCCGAACGAATGTTGCCTTTCGAGATTTCGATGAACTGCTCCTTGCCATTCGCCAGCGCGCCCAGATAACCATCGCCGTGTTTGTCCTGCACTTCTTTCATTTCACGGACGAGGTACTCAACGCGCTCTTTGAAACGCGCGTCACCCGTCGCGGCGTACATCATGCTCACGCCGGATAAATAATGTCCGCCGATGTGCCCCGTCAGGTTGCGCCCATCGCCATCCCAACCGCCATACGGTTCCGCTTTCGGCGCCAGTCCCGCGCGCTTGCGATAAAACGCCAGCATCCGATCCGGTTCGAGTTTGAGCAGGTACTCCGCATCCAAATCCTGCGCCAGCTTCAGCGGCCCGCCCGTCACACGCACGGCTGACAGCGGCAGCGGGCGCGCGACATCCGGCACCGCGTTTTTGATCTGCTGGGCTTGCACAGCGCAGCCAACCGCCAACGTGGCGAGCAGCACGTAAGCGGCCCCTTTGCTGATTTTCGTAAGTGACATAGCGGACTCCTCGTCAGGTGTTACAGTGTGTTTTTCAGCACGCGACTTGCGCAATGAACAGGAAGCACGAGCTTCAGCCTATTTTGGCAATGAAGCCCAAAGGCGAAATCCTGTCTTCCACGCGTTTGAGTTTGAGGCGCGCATCATACCATTGAGGCGGGCGGATTGAAGCCGCGAATTGAGCAAACTTCCCGCTGGCCGCCGCGCAGCGGCAATTGGAAAGGCGGCAAGCGATTAGAAAGGTGGTGCTGATTCCGCGAGTGGAAACAAGCATTGCCGTGCGTATCAGAACGGCTGTATGCTGAAAGCCGGGAGGTATGATTATGGAAGTAGTGTTGACCATTCCTGATTCCATCGCTACTGAGATTCAGAACGGAAGCAGTACGCCGCTAGCCCGCCGCTTGCTTGAATTGGCGGCCATTCAGGCGCACGAGGCCGACTTCATCACGGAGCGCGAAGTAATGGAATTGCTCAGCTTTGAAGACAGAGAAGAGCTTTACGACTTTTTCAAGCGGTACGATGTGCGCAGCAAGTACACCGCTGAAGACTTTGCCACAGAAGGGGCGGCGCTCGACGCCTTGCTCGCTAAAAACGCCCAGTGCGGAAAATGATCACTGTCTCTGACACGACGCCGTTGCGTTACCTGATTGAGATTGAAGAGGCGCACATCCTCGAAACTCTTTTCGGCCAAGTCGTCATTCCTGAAAAAGTCGCCGAAGAATTGCAACGCCCAAAGACTCCGCAAAAAATCAAAGACTGGATGCAAGCGCGACCAGCTTGGCTCGTAGTGCGGAAAGCCGACCTCTCGCTTTTCACACCGCAAAAGAAGATTGACGATGGCGAGCGTGAGACGTTTGCGCTGGCGCTTGAGCTTAACGCCGATACTGTTTTGTTGGACGATAGAGCTGCGCTGCCAGAGGCAAAGCGACTGGGGCTTCAAACGGTTTCTCTGTTCACGTTGCTTGAGCGAGCCGCGATGCGAGACTTGTTAGACCTGTCGCAAACAGTCGCCAAGTTGCGAACGACGAGCTTTCGACTTCCGCCCGAAGAGCTTATCCAAGCGATGCTTGAGCGCGATCAGCAGCGAAAACAGGCAACCAAAATTCCGTAGAAGTTTTTGTATGAACATTGATTGGCAATCCCTTCGCCCTTTTCATAATTCTCAAAATGCCGCATTTGAAGAACTCTGCTGTCAGCTTGCTGCTCATGAGTCAATACCTCAAGGCGCTGTTTTCAAACGCAAAGCTGCGCCGGATGCAGGAGTCGAATGTTTTTGGCAATACTCAAATGGTAGTGAATACGCTTGGCAAGCAAAATACTTCCTCAATCTTGGCGACTCGCAATGGGCGCAGTTGGATGATTCAGTCGAAACAGCCTTAAATAAACATCCCGCTTTAGTCTCATACACCGTTTGTCTGCCTCTTGACTTACGCGACCCGCGAATTGAAGGCCGCGTTGACTTGATGGAGAAGTGGGAACGTCACGTAGCGAAATGGCGTGGTTGGGCGCAAGCCAAAGGTATGCAAGTCGAGTTTCCGTTTTGGGGCGAGCATCAAATTTGGGAAAGGCTTGGTCGAGAAGAACATCACGGACGTTATTATTTCTGGTTTCACAAAGAGTTCTTCAATGAGGCTTGGTTTTCCAGTGGCGTTGATGTGGCAGTCGCAAACGCAGGCCCGCGTTACACTCCTGAACATCACGTTGCGCTTCCGCTCGCTGAGATTTTTGACGGATTGGGCAGAACCAAGCCTTTCTTTGATCGAATCGCTGTAGTTCATGGAAAAGTAAAAGAAGAGTATCGGCATCTGCGTCTTGAGAAGCCCCATCCCGCCGCGCTTCAACCACTCGCCAGCCTGCATGAATCCCTCAAACAACTCTTCCCCTATTTGGAGAAGTTGCCGCTCTCTGGAATTGAGGTCATAGCTTTCCCAGAAATCATCAATTTGTGTAAGGCGATTCGTAAAGATGCCTGGGAAGCCGACCGTTTGTTGGGCGAAGCGAAAGAGGCGAAACACGGCGCTGCTAATGAGCCGGACAATGCTGAGCAACGAGCCTATTCTGAAACGATTGGATCAGCACAACATTACATCCGAGAACTGATTCGCCGTATTTCCGAGTTGAACGATATTGCAGAAGGGCAGGCTGCACAGCTTGCCAATGTTCCTGCGCTGCTACTGACAGGTAAACCTGGCTCAGGTAAATCGCACTTGTTTTGCGACGTAGCCAAACAGCGAATTGCAGAAGGGCTACCTACAGTGCTGCTGCTCGGCGAGAATTTCTCAACTGATGAACCGTGGTCACAAATCATCAAGTTACTTGGCCTCAATTGCCGGAGAGATGAGTTTTTGGGTGCTTTGGAGGCGGCTGTGGAAGCAGAAGATTCCAAAGCGTTGTTGATGATTGACGCGCTTAACGAAGGAGATGGCAAGCAACTCTGGCAACGTACTTTGGCTGGGATGCTGACGACACTCGCAAAATACCCGCGCATTGGATTAGCTGTCAGCGTGCGGTCATCTTACGAAAGTGCTGTCGTTCCCGATGGTCTGGTGCCTGACAAACTGATTCGTGTTGAACATCACGGGTTCGCAGGGCACGAACTTGAAGCAACCAAAACTTTCTTTGACCACTACGGAATCAAAGCGCCGAGCGTTCCACTGCTCAACCCCGAATTTCACAACCCTCTCTTTCTGAAGTTGTTTTGCAAAGGGCTTAAGAACAAAGGGCTGACTGAGATTCCCAAGGGATTGCAGGGCATTACTGCCATCTTCAACTTCTTTATCGAATCGGCCAATGACAACCTCTCGAAGCCGCATATGCTGAATTTCGATCCTGCTTCTCAGGCAGTAAAACGTGCCGTTGACGCGCTCGCCGATTTAATGGCCGCAAAAGGTGAGACTTGGCTACCAAGAGAAGAAGCGAAAGCAACTGTGGAAACGATCTTGCCGAGCAGTGGGTGGGACAAGTCATTCTTCCGGCACTTGCTCGTTGAAGGAGTAATTGCCGAAGACCGCAAGCTGATTTCGTGGGAGAACAAAGAGTGGGTAGACATAGTCCATTTCTCTTACGAGCGGCTTTCAGATCACCTGGTCACACAACGCTTGCTTGATCGGCATCTTGACGCGGCCAATCCGGCTGCCTCTTTTCTGCCAGAGTCGCCATTAGGAGCCTTGGTTAAAGACCAGCAAGCGTGCTGGCTAAATCGCAGCGTTCTTGAAGCTCTCTGCATACAATTGCCTGAAAGAACGGGCAAGGAGTTGTTTGATTGCGCTCCGGGCTGTGCTGAGTGGCATCCCGCAATGGAGGCTTATCTTGAAAGCCTGATCTGGCGTTCGCCACAAGCTTTTGGCAAGACATATCGAGAACACTTCAGCAAAGCTGCAAACTTTTCTGCCGACCTTTACCGGCAAGCTCTTAATGCTTTGCTAACTGTCGCCACTAATCCTGACCACCCCTTAAATGCTGACTTTCTTGGTCGCAGATTAAGTCAGGATTCAATGGCCCAGCGAGATGCTTGGTGGTCTATCTTTTTGCACAGGGATTACACCGATTATGAAACAAGCGCCATCACGCGACTGATTGACTGGGCGTGGTCAGACAAAGACAAGTCACATATCCGTGATGAGTCCATCCGATTATGTGGTGTTGTACTCGCGTGGTTTTTGACTTCTTCTAACCGCTATTTGCGGGACCGAGCGACCAAAGCACTTGTAGCTTTGCTTACCTCAAGAATTCAAGTACTCAGACAACTTCTTCAACAGTTTCGAACCGTCAATGATGTCTATGTTTCGGAACGGCTTTATGCTGTTGCTTATGGTTGCGCGATGCGCAGCCGCGATCCTCAAACGATTGGTGGATTGGCTTTGGATGTGTACGAACAGATTTTCAAGGATGGCTCTCCGCCGGTTCACATTCTTTTACGCGATTACGCCAGAGGCGTGATTGAGGTTGCTATGCATCTTGGCCTCGATTTGCCAATCGAGGTTGAGCGGATAAAACCGCCATATCAGAGCGAGTGGCAGCGTGATATTCCAAGCAAGGATGAGATCAAAGTTTGGGCAGAGAAACTAGCAGAGGGCGATAACTCTTACGGGCAAATTTATGGGTCTGTCATGGAGTGGGGGGATTTCTCTCGTTATGTTATCGGTACAAACTCGGGCTATTTCGATTGGACATCAAGAAGACTCAGCGAAGCCAACAGTCCAACACGTAAGGAAGCCTATGAAGGTTTTATTTCCTCACTTACCGCAAAACAAAAAAAGGCTTGGGGGCGTTTTCGAATCCTTCGCAATAATTTTGATTTATTTTTAAGATCGGATGACATACGCAACGCTGAGATTTTTGGAGAAGGCGTCAACGAAGAATTGTTTCGACAGGTTTTGACGCAAGAACAGCAGCGGTTGAAACAAAAGCTGGGAAAGAAAAAAGGTAAGTTGCTAGAAAACACAATCATTGATTATCTCGACAATTCTAATCGCTACGATGAGCATCATTTTGACTTGTCATTAGCGCAGTGCTTTGTGGTCAAACGAGTTTGCGAATTGGGTTGGGAGAAAAGTCTATTTGGGGAATTCGATAAGGGCCTTAACTACTGGTCTGATAATTATCGTTCGGCACACAAAGCCGAGCGCATCGGGAAGAAATACCAATGGATTGCTTTGCACGAGTTTCTTGCCAGAGTCGCGGACAATTTTGAGTACAAATCTGACGAGTGGTCTGGGAGGAAAGAGACATACGAGGGTGCTTGGCAAGGTTCGGCACGGGACATTGACCCATCTTGCATCCTGAAAAAAACAGAAGCTCCAGGATGGTCGGAACATCTACGTACGTGGTGGGCACCAGAATCCTTCAATCGTTGGGGAAAAAGCTGGGAAGAACAGCACCCAGACGAAAAATGGGTCAGGCAATCAGATCACTTGCCCCAAGTTGAGCCTTTGATCGAAGTCGTAAATCCGATAGACGGTTCGCAAT
This sequence comes from Acidobacteriota bacterium, assembly GCA_031418175.1. GTDB lineage: Bacteria > Acidobacteriota > Blastocatellia > RBC074 > RBC074 > JACPYM01. The sequence continues at coordinate 7,394 of JANOWX010000298.1, forward strand.
GGCTTTCGCTTGATCTCTTTTGCAAATGGGATCAGCCCGTCCCTGTTGGCGAAGACAGGCATCTAGGGTGGTACAAGCAACTATCACTCATCGTGAAGAGCTACATAATGAGGAAAGAAGATGCGGATGAAATCTTCGACTGGGCGCAAAAGCAAGATTTCTTCAATCGGTGGATGCCGGAGCCACACCAGTTATACAAAGTCTTTTTTGGTGAATTTCATTGGTCGCTAGCTTATCGGTATTTCAATATTCCCTACTACCATCATCAGGGATGGACGCGAGGTGATACTGAGCGCATCCCAAAACCTGTTCACGTTGCGGTTGAAGAATACGCCTGTGAAAGCCAGGGCTTCGATTGTTCGATTGAAGAGGGCTATACAATTACGTTGCCGTGCAAACTCATCGTTGATGGAATGAAATTGGATTGGCGCGGGGTTGATGGCGAGTATTACCAAGGCAATCAGCTTGTGGCTTTTGATCCTTCTGTTCGTACCGCCGGGCCTCGAACGCTGTTGCTTCGCAAGGATCGGCTTATGCAGTTCTTGCATGAACACGGGTACGAAATGTTTTGGACGGTGTTAGGCGAAAAAATGAGCTTTCACGGCGGTGGCTATCAGGGTAAACAAATTGGCAGATTGCATATCAACGGCGCTTACAGAACCCTGCAAAATAAGGTGGTCGGGGGATATACGACCAAATTTGACGAGCGCTGGGCCTCCGGCTAGATGAGAAAGAGGCGGATTGGCGTAACTCGCCAACCCGCCTTTCGCACTTCAACCAACACAACTCAATTCGTACCACTCGCCCCCGCCGCCTTCACCTCCGCCGGTTTTTCCCGCTTGATGCCCAAGATGCGCATCGAACCATTTAAGCTACCGCGCCGTCAGGTCAATTACGTGATGTGCCTTACTTCGGCCCGTTCAAGCGGCCTTGCGTTCTTTGCGCAGCGGGACGAATCGGATTTCCAGCCGCTGATTGAGCGCGGCGGCAATGCGTTGTTGGGCGGTCCAGTAACTCATCGGTGCGGCTTTATTTCAGCAAAGCGACAAAGCCTGCCTGCTCGAAGTGATGATCGCCGGTCAGGGCTTCAGTAATGCCTTCACGCTCCATCACGAGGAAAGAAATGCAATCGGTCAGCGACCAGTCTTTGTCGGGACGATTGCGATAAAGCGTCGTGCCCGCATCAAACAGGGCTTCATCGGGCGGGTATATGATGACTTGCGGGTTTTGCCTCAGATCATCCAGCAGGCTGGGATAGTAATGGCGTTTGCGCGATTTGCTGACGGCATTGGCGAATTCCAGCAGCACCCAACCCGTCGTCACAATTTGCCCTTGCAGCAGTTGCGTGACCTCAACGGCCAACTGGTGCGACTCATCGCGCTCGACCAGCAACGCCAGGTAATAGTGGGTGTCGGCAAAAACTTTGTTCATTACTCATCCACCTTCGGCGTCCCGTACAAGTAATGATCGTGGTTTTTCGCTATATCGGCGGGCAGGTCATCAATCACGCCGGCATATTTCAACAACATTTCCCCCAATGGACTGGCGGCCTTGCGCACAACCTCCGGCGTGGTTGCCTCAACCGTCCCGGCAAACTCGCGGATGCTCGCTCGAGTGAGTTTGCTTCCCGGAGCCGTTTCGGTTTGTGCGTCACTAACGATGATCTTGACGGTTTGGCCTTCGGGCAGTGCGACTCCCACGTCGGGTACAACCACTCCTTGATGTACCGTGCCAGTCAATTCAGCTTGTTCGTGCAACATAAATTACCTCCTCTAAAATTCCAGTCGGCGCTTATCGGCTCCGTATTGCGCTCCTGTGATTTGTCTGCGCAGTGTAAGTCTTTTCAAGCAGCCTTGCTTGCTTTGCGTATTGGGACAAACCGAATCTCTAACCGCTGATTAAGTGCAGCCGCAATACGATTGAGCATCGCTACCGAGTGCCCTTCATAGTCAGCGTTTTCCAAACGGCAAATCACTGAAGCTGTCGTACCAATCAATTTGGCAAGTTGCCGTTGAGAAAATCCGGCTTTTTCGCGCAAGGCTGAAATCTTGCGCGCGACTGAATCGTTGAGCCGCGCTTCTTCCAACTCCGCCAGGCGTTCCGGTCTGCCTTCGTAATAGCGGCGATGCAAGATTTCCAACGCATCGGTAGTTTTCTGCTTTTCGATCATTTCGTTTACTCCTCGCGCGAATGACGGTCAGAATTGGCAATGAATTGCTGTTTCCGTTTGATCGCCAAATCAATTTCCTTGGGCGGGACAGCACGTTCCTTCACGATGCCGTGCGAGAGTACCGCCGCAACATTGCCGTGAAAGAAATACAGGATGCGGTAATTGACGCCACTCAAGCCGATGCGCAATTCATAAATCTCAGCGCGCAGGTAATCGGCTTCCGGGCGACGCAATTCATGGCCGAGTTGCGCCAGCCGTTCCAACCGCACGCGGCATTTGCTTTGTGCTTTGGTTGGCAGTTCATTGAACCACTCTAAAAACGGTGCGTTCCCGTCTTCATCCTGAAAAATAACCACGTTGGTTTGCGGCATGACAGGTTTCCTCCGCTGGCTGGGCATATTCGCATTATTGCGAACACTGGGCAAGACGCCGAAAGGCGGATTGGCGCGGCTTTCACCAATCCGCCTTTTCGATTCAACCAACACGCCTCACTTCGTCCCGCTCGCCCCCGCCGCCTTCACCTCCGCCGGTTTTTCCCGCTTGATGCCCAAATGTGAATCGAACCATTCCAACTGCCGCGCGGTGAGGTCAAGCACGTGGTTGGGTTCCTGGATGCCGTGGCCTTCGCGCGGGTAGCGGTAAAAGACCACTTCGACGCCGCGTTTTTTGAGGGCGCGGTAATACTGTTCGCCTTGCTGAATGTTGACGCGCATGTCGCGTTCACCGTGCGTGATCATCAGCGGCGTTTTGACTTTCGCTACGTAAGTCATCGGCGACCAGCGGCGGTAATTTTCGGGCACGTCCCACGAATTGCCTTTGAAGCCGTATTCCATCAGGCCCGGAATGTCGCTCTGGCCCTGGAAGCTGTACCAGTCGCTGATCGCGGCGTGGCCGATGGCGGCTTTGAAACGGTCGGTTTGCGTGACCGTCCAGAAGGTCATGAAGCCGCCGTAACTGCCGCCCATCACTACGCACTTGTCGGGGTCGGCGAGGCCGCGCGCGATGACGCTGTCTACGCCGGCCATGATGTCCTGGAAGTCTTTGCCGCCCCAGTCGTTGAGATTGGCGACGGTGAATTTGTTGCCGTAACCCGTCGAGCCGCGCGGATTGGGCATCAGCACCGCGTAGCCGTTCGCCGCCCAAATCTGGTTGCGCGCGTTGAAGGTGTCGCTGAATTTGCCGTAAGGGCCGCCGTGGATTTGCAGGATCAGCGGATATTTCTTGCCTGCCTGATAGCCGAGCGGTTTGAGCAATACGCCCTCAATGTCGAGATTGTCGGGGCCTTTCCACTTGATGACTTCGGTGTCGGCGAGGGCGAAGTCGTTGACCTGTGGATTGATCGTGGTCAGTTGCTTTGCGTCATTTTTGCCGAGCGTTTCCAGCCAGATGTCATCAGGTGTGCGACCGTCATTGCGCGTGTAAGCGAGCAGCGTCTTGGGCGTGTAAGCTGGTTCGTTTGGATTGAAAGCCGGCGTGGGCAGTGTCGGCAGCGGGAAACTAATCAGATCAAATTGGCCGTAGTTGCGATTGCCCGTGGTGATGGGCGTAACATTGCCGCCCGCGACCGGCACGCTATACACGTGCGAATAGACCCCCACGCCGCTGCTGAAATAGAGCGTCTTGCCATCGGGCGACCAGCTCAATCCGCCGCCCGCCGATTCGATAAAGCTGGCGGTCAAATCCTTGGGCGCGCCGCCTTCGACACTGACTAACATCACGTCGGTTTTCGAGGCCCACGAATCGGTGTTCGCGGCATAGGCGAGCCATTTGCCGTCGGGCGACCATTGCGGATTGGCGTCCGCCGAAGGGTTGGTCGTAAGCTTGCGCGCCGTGCCGCCTGTCGTCGCTACCACAAAGATGTCGCTGTCGCGGTCGTTCGAGATGTCGGTAAAGATGCTCTCTTGCGCGCCCGCTTTTGACGCGGCATAAGCGAGCCATCTGCCATCGGGCGACCATTGCGGCGACTGAACGGAGAACTCGCCTTCGGTCAGGCGTTTCTTGTCTTTCGTTTCGACGTTGATCGTCCAGAGGTGCGCGTAATTCAAATCGCGATCCACGGTGATCGTGTCGAATTTGTCTTTCTTCTTCTTTTCGCGCGCCTCTTTGTCTTTGGGCGTGTCGCGCGTGACAAAGGCGATCTGCTTGCCGTCGGGCGACCAGCGGAAGCCTTGCACGCCGTTCTCTTCGCTGGTCAGCTTCTCAGCTTCGCCACCATCGGCTGGGATGAGCCAAAGCTGCGCGCCCTTATCACGATCTGCCAAGAAGGCGATGCGCGCGCCCTCGGGCGACCATTGCGGCGCTGATTCACCCTTTTCGCCATTGGTCAGCTTAATGGATTTGCCGCCATCCGTCGTCACCAGATAGATGTGCGTGACGCGGCGGTTTTCTTTGCGATCCCATTCGCTGACGGTGTAAACGAGGCGTTTGCCGTCGGGCGCGAATTGCGGCGCGCCGATGGTTTTCAGGGCGAGCGCGTCTTCGATGGTGAAGCGTTTGTCGCCGACGGCGGCTGACGTTGCGATGAGCAGCGTCAAGAGCAAGACCGGAAAAATCGCGAGCTTTTTCATGATGACCTTCCTTTGATAGATGGTGTAGAGCGTAGGCTTTGATCCAATGGGATTAAGTCAGTGCTCGGCAAAGTGGGCATTCTGCGCACTTCATTCGCTATTCTTCATTCATTTGCAGAGTGAACAATGCTGCCCTGCCAGTGAATGAAGAATAGCGAATGCAGCGTGCAGAATGGCTTGTTTCGCTGATTCAGTTTTGCAATTGCGAATAGTAGCGGCTACTCCTTCTTCGCCACCGACTTCTTCTGCAACTCTTTGAGCAGTTCTTGCACTGCCGTTTCCAACTGCCGATCTTTGCCCGCCAGGTTATCTTCGGGCGTGTTCTCGATCAGGATGTCGGGTTGGACGCCGAAATTTTCCATGTTCGTGCGTTTGGCATCAGCCAGGAAAACGCCGACGCCTGGGGTGCGCACAGTCGAGCCGTCAATCAGCGCATAACTGCCCGTGCCGATGACCGCGCCCATCGTAGGCGTGCCCACCGTTTTGCCCAAGCCCAGCGCGCGGAAGCCCGCCGGGAACATTTCGGCATTCGAGGCCGAGCGCCAGTTTTGCAGCACGACTTTCGGGCCAAAGAAACCGGCGAAGGGGCGGCCCGTGGCTTCGGTGCCGCGCGGCTGCCAGATTTGGTATTCGCGTTGGACGAGGATAGCCAGCAGTTCCTGTTCGATGTTACCGCCGCCGTTGAAACGTTGGTCAATCACGAGGGCTTCCTTGTTGCGGTTCTCGCGGATTTCCTTTTCAAACTTGCGCAGCGAGGGTTGATCCATCGCCTGGATGTGCAAGTAGCCGATGCGCCCGCCCGACAATTTGGCCGTCATTTCGCCGCGCTGCTTGACCCAGCGTTCATATCGAAGCTGGCTGTAGGCCTGCGCAGCGCTGGGTTCGATACGCGTCGTCCACGCGCCGTCTTCGCTGGGTTTGTTGTTGAGCGTGACGGCGACTTTGCGGTTCAGGCGGTTGGTGCTGTTGAGCAGCGGCCAGTAATTGTCGCCCGCTTTGACGGGTTTGCCGTTGATGGCGAGCAGGTAATCGCCGGTGCTGACCTTGACCCAATCTTTGTCGGCGGGGCCGTCGGCATAAACGTGCGTGACGCGGTAACGGCCCGCCGCTTCGTCGCTTTCGAGTTCAACGCCGAGATGGCCGGTGGCGACGCGGCTTTCAGCGCTTCCCGCCCCACCACCCGCCGCCGCGCCCGTGTGCGAGGCGTTCAATTCGCCGATCATCTCGTTGATGATGTTGAGCAGTTCATGGCGGTCGCCGACATCGGCAACGAGCGGTTGGTATTTGGCGCGCAGCGCGTCCCAATCCTTGCCGTGCATCTGAGCGTCATAAAAGCGGTACTTCATCGTGCGCCAGGCGTCGTCAAACATCTCGGCCCATTCGGCGGGCTTTTCGATTTTGACTTTGGCGACAAAGCTGACGCGCCGCCGCGCGCCATCGCCACCACCTGCACCGCCTGCGCCGCCACGCCCAGCCGCCGCCGCGCCAGCCGGTGCGCCGCCGCCACCTAAGGCGACCGAATACACGCCATCGCCTTCGCGGAAGAAGAGCGAGCGGCCATCGCGCGTGATGTTGAAGTTGGTCATGCCGCCGCCAAAACCGCCGCCGCCACGGCCACGGCCCGCACCCGCTTCATCACCGCCGGCGCCGCCAGCGGCAATGCGCGTCAGCCTGCGCCCGTCATCTTGAATCGAATAAATCACCGGCGTATTGCGCGTCGCGCCGGGTTCGCTGGTCAGGAAAACAATCGTGCGGCTGTCGGGCGCGACCGTGTACCCGAACGCGCCAAACGGCATGCGCGTGACCTGGCGCGTGCGGCGTTTCAAGCCGGCCCAGTCAACCACCACGTCTTTTGGCGCGGCATTGCGTTGCGCCGCATTGCCACGCGCGCCCGCTGGTTCGGCAGGTTCGGCATTCTCATCCGGTTCGTTGGGATCGCGGTCTTGACGTTCCAGCGCGATGACGTGGATTTGCGTGCCCGAACGATCAGCGCCGCCGCCGCCGCCAGTGTTTTCGTTGCGCACGAAAAAGAGCTTCTTGCCGTCGGGCGAGAAGCGCGGATTGACATCGCTGAACGAATCGAAGGTGACCTTGCGCTCTTCGCCGCCTGTGGCCGCAAGCAGGTAAATGTCGCTGTTGCGCGTCTCATCGGCTTTGGCGTATGCCAGCCATTTGCCGTCGGGCGACCAGACGGGCGCGTTGAGGTTACCGTATTTCGACGCGGCCAGTTCGACGGTTTGCTGGCTGTCGAAACTGTATTTGCGCAGCTTGTTGTCCGATGCCGTGAAGACCAGTTCTTTGGAATTGGGCGACCAGGCCAGCGCATTTTTGAGCGTGTCGTGATCGGTGATTTTTTGCGCTTCGCCCGCGCCGTCAGCAGGGATGACGTAAATCTCTTCGCGCCCGCTGCGGTCGGAGATGAACGCGACCAATTTACCATCGGGCGAATAGAGCGGGTCTTTGTCGCGCCAGGGGCTGTCGGTCAATTGGCGCAATTCGCCTTCTTCGACCGGCGCGCTGAAGATTTCGCCGTGAATGGTAAACACGATGCGGCGGCCCGTCGGGGCGAGGTCGTAATCGTCCACCTGCGAATTGAACTCGCGCACTTCGGCCAGGTTTTCCTGCGTCTCGGCGGCGATGTCCAGCTTGATGGGCGCGGCTTTGCGCGTGGCGAGGTCGAGCTTCCAGATGCCGAAATCGTGCTCAAAGACAATCGTCTTGCCGTCGGCGCTCAGCGCGGGCCAGCGCACATCGCCCGCCGTGAAAGCCGTCACCTTTTCGGCCTTGCCGCCCGTTTCGCCGACGCGCCAAATGTTCGTCAAGCTATTGCCATCGCGGTCGCTGACGAAATAGATGTGGCCGTCGCGGCTCCACATCGGCCACGAGTCCAGCCCGTCAAAATCGGTCACGTTGGTGAACTTCTTGTTGGCAATGTCCATCACCGTCACGTCGGTCTGGTATGAACCGCGATAGTATTTGCGCCAGTACGTCTGGCCTTTGCGATTGATTGCCAGCTTCCGGCCGTCGGGCGAATAGGTTGCCCAAACACCCATGTCCGCGCCGGCATTGCGTTCTTTCAGATCGTTCACGCTGACGGTGTAAAGGCGGCCCATGAAATCTTCGCCACGCTGGCTGGCAAAGAGGATGGATTTGCCGTCGGGCGACCAGCCCTGCACGGTGTCGGTGGCGCTGTGAAAGGTCAGTTGCTTGGCCGCGCCGCCCTCTGCCGGGATGACGAACACGTCATCGTTGCCGTTGCGGTCGGACGAGAACGCGACCCATTTGCCGTCGGGCGAGAAACGCGGATAGACATCGCGCGCTTTGTGTACGGTCAGGCGTTTGACGTTTTGGCCCGTCTCATCGGCAATCCAGATGTCGCCGAGGTAGGTGAAAACGATTTTGCCTTGATGGTAGTGCGGGTAACGCACCAGCTTCACCTCGCGGCTGAACGCGGCGAGCGGCAAACACATAACAAACAGAATGGTCAACGCAAACAGATGTCTCATGGCGTGCTCCTTGTTTGAAAGGGTTGGTTCGATTGTTGGAAAGGTCAGGCGAATAACCTGGTCAAGCATCAAGACGCCGCAGCCGCTGCCCTAGTTACAAACGAAGTGCTTTGCCGCAATCAGCCCGCGCCTCTAAATCGGAACAACCAAGTTTGAGACACTGCTAGAAAATGCGGCACTGGCGACCAGGCGTTTAGAGTTCAAGCTTTAGCTTGTCTGGGCGCGCCGTAGGCGCAGCCCGCGCGCCTACGGCGCGCCCGGATGAACTCTAAACGCCTGCACCTGACGCGCTCAGGTAGGTTGAGTGTGCCAATCTTGCTTGTTTCGATTTAGCCCG
>JANOWX010000299.1:0-3149 GCA_031418175.1 Acidobacteriota bacterium
CTGACGGTGTGGCGCAGCGTGTTGATGAAGCCGGAGCATTTGGATTATGTGCCGACGTTGCACGCGCGTGTGCTGGCGGCGCTGGCAGCCTGAGAATACGGAGCAGACGGAAATAACGGAGCAAACAGAATGCAAGACGACAAGCTTGAACCGAATCAAGAGCAGGAATATCCGCACTGGAACCGCGTCTATTTCACCGTCATCGTCTTTACCATCGCACTGATTTTCGTGTTGTGGCTTATCACAAAGCAGTTTCAATAACCCCCAGGCCGTCTGAAGTCTGAGGTCTGAGGTCTGAGGTCTAAACAACTATGCATTGGCTCGATTGGGCGATTGTCGCGATTTATCTGGTTTACATCACCTACGACGGCCTTCGCCTGACCAAGAAATCGAATGAGTTGGAGGGCTATTTCCTCGCCAGCCGCAGTCTGCCGTGGTGGGCCGTGGGCTTGTCGGTGATGGCGACGCAAATGAGCGCGATTACGCTGGTGAGCACGACGGGGCAGGCCTATGCCGATGGCATGCGGTTTGTGCAATTCTATTTCGGCCTGCCGCTGGCGCTGGTGATTTTGTGCGTGACCGTCGTGCCGTTCTTTTATCGCGCCAAGGTGTATACGGCGTATGAGTACCTGGAGCGCCGCTTCGACGCCAAGACCCGCTCGTTGGCGAGTTTCTGCTTTCTGGTGCAACGCGCGCTGGCCTGCGGCGTAGTCATCGCCGCGCCCGCGGTCGTGCTTTCGATTGTGTTGGGTTGGAGCGAGTGGAAAACCATTTTGCTGATGGGGCTGACGACGACGCTGTATACGATGTATGGCGGCGTGCAGGCCGTCACCTGGACGGACGTAAAGCAGATGGCGATCATCTTCGCCGGTCTGTTCGTGATTCTGTACGTCATCGTCAGCCAGTTTCCCGCCGGTGTCTCGATGGGCGAAGCCGTCCAACTCGCGGGCAGCGTCGGGCGCATGAAAATCGTAGACACGTCATTCAACCTGAATGAAACGTATACGCTCTGGTCGGGCCTGATTGGCGGCATGTTTCTCGCGCTGTCATATTTCGGCTGCGATCAAAGTCAGGTGCAGCGCTTCCTGACGGCGAAATCCGTTTCGGAAGGGCGCACGGCGTTGCTGATGAGCGCGTTCATCAAGATTCCGATGCAACTGCTGATTCTGTTCATCGGCGTGATGGTCTTTATCTTTTATCAGTTCAATCAGCCGCCGCTGATTTTTAAGGCGGATGATCGGGCGAAGGTCGAACAAAGCGCGGAATATCAAAAGCTGAACAACGAATATGCCCAGGCTTTTCAAACAAGAAAAGAAGCGGCTACCAATTTTGCCAACCAAACGGGTGTTTCTGCCGAAGCCGAGAAGAACACTTTCATCGCTGCGGATAAGGCGATGGTCAGCGTTCGCGACCGCGCCATCGCTTTCTTCAAGCAAGCCACGAATAGCAAAACTTTCAACGATACCAACTACGTCTTTCCTTCCTTCGTCACGCAATATGCGCCGCCCGGCGTCGTCGGGTTGCTGATTGCGGCGATCTTTGCGGCGGCGATGAGCACGATTGCGGCGGAGTTGGCTTCGCTCTCGACGGCGACGGTGATGGATTTTTACCGGCGGCATTTCAAACCCGATGCGACGGACGCGCATTACCTGCGCTTCTCAAAATTGGCGACGGGCGCGTGGGGTCTGTTCGCCTGCATCGTCGCTCTCAACGCCACCAAGCTCGGTTCGCTGATCGAAGTCGTCAACAAATTCGGTTCGTATTTTTACGGCTCGATTCTGGGCGTCTTCGTGCTCGCGCTGGGCACGAAACGCGCTAATGGCAACGGCGCATTCTTTGGCCTGATCACGGGGATCATCGTCGTTGCGCTGGTCGGCAATTATTCAAAGATCAGTTTTTTGTGGTACAACCTGATTGGCTGCGTCGTCGTCGTCGCGGTCGGGATGTTGATTAGCCTGGCCGCTAAGAAAGCGAGGTAAATATGAGTGCAATGTTGGCAGTGATTCAGGAAAAAGCGCAGTTGCTTTCTCCGCAGAGGCAAGCTGAGTTGATTGATTTCGCCGAGTTTTTGTTAAGCAGGGAAAGTGCAATTGCGTCTGTGCCCCTCGGCGAACCGGCGTTTGATTGGGTAGTTGAGTCTGATGCCGAACCATTTCCCAATACGTCCTCTGTGAACGGATCGGCGCAAGCAGAAGCGCCGCCGCTCACGCGTGGGCTGACCTTCGATTGGTGCGCCGGCCCTGATGATCCACCGGTCGAAATGTCCTCGGTCGAGATGCAGCACGAGGCTTTGGAAGAACGCTTCAAAAAAACGCTCAAGCAGCAACCCAAGATGAAACTTAATTGGGCCGGCGGCTTGCGGCATTTGCGCGATCAATACACGTCAGTTGAGTTGCAGCACGCAGCCAGCAAATGGCGCGAGGAAAGCGCGCTGGCTTACTTGAAAGATGAAACAGAGAAATAGCGGGCTGTATGCGATTGCTCCTTGATGCCAATATCTTTCTCGAAGTATTGCTCGAACAGCAGCAGGCTGAAGTGGCGGGGGAACTGCTGGAAAACGCCGCCGCTCACGAATTGTGCGTCTCCGATTTTGCGCTGCATGCCGTCTGTCTGATTGCTTTACGCCAACGCGTTTTCGCGGTGCTCAGGCAATTCCTCGAAGATGCGGTCATTCCGGGCAGCCTGAATGTCCTCGTCATTCCGCCCGCAGAATTGACTGAAGTGCTGGACGCTGTGCAGTTGCTCGGACTGGATTTCGATGACGCCTATCAATATGTGCTGGCCGAAAAACAGGGGCTGACATTGGTCAGCTTCGATAAAGACTTCGACAAAACTCCGCGCGGTCGCCAGCAACCACAGGCGATCTTGCAACTCACCAATAACCCCAATCCCAACCCGTAGGAACCGCAATGAAACGAATCTTCGCTCTCGTGCTCGTCATCGCTCTGTTCGTTCAGTTCACGTTTAATCCGGCCTCCGCCGACACACGCCCCGCGCCCGAAGACCGTGGCGCGACCGGACTCGCGTTGCTGTTGCGCCGCCTGCAAACCATCGCCAGCGTCTTGCACACCGCCGCGCATCCCGATGATGAGTCCACTGACTTGCTCGCTTATTGCGCTCGCAAAGAAGGGGCGCGAACAGCCTATCTT
>JANOWX010000300.1:0-10846 GCA_031418175.1 Acidobacteriota bacterium
GTGGAATCCGCACTCGTGTTCGCCGCGATGGTGAAGGTCACGACGAGGATGCGGCGCACGCCCGCGCTGAAACTCTGACCGGCGGGCAAGGTGAGAATCAAACCCAGGCGGCCCGCCGCGACTTGATTGGTGTTGGCGATCATCGAGGCCGCGCCCGCATCGCTGCCGAGCGCCGCCAACGGATTGCTGAGCACCGCCGGATCGAAGGTGAGACTGAAGCTCAGCGCATTTTCGTCTCCTTGCGAAACCAACTCGATCGGCACGCTGACGGGACTGCCCGGCGCGCCGCTCGTTGCCACTACGCGAATGAGGCGGGCGCTCTGCGTCGGCGGGTTAATCAACAGCGTGTAAGCAAGATTGCCCGTACAGTTCGCCACGTCAGTCGCCGTCACCGTGAACGTGAATGTTCCGCTCGCGGTCGGCGTGCCCGCCAGCGTGCCTCCGCTCGACAACGACAAACCGCCCGGCAAGCTGCCCGCCGTCACTCTGAACGTGTAAGAGGTGTTGCCACCGGCGGCAGTGAAGCTTTGGTTATAGCCGCTGCCCACCGTGCCCGGCGGCAGCGTGTTGGGACTGAGCGTGATCGTGCCGCAAGCGGGCGGATTGACCTGGATGGTGTAGCCACGTTCGCCCGCGCAACCATTGGCGTCGCTCGCTCTGACCGTGAAGTTAGATGTCCCAGTAGAGCTTGGTGTGCCCGCCAGATTGCCTGTTGATGAAAGCGTCACGCCCGCGGGCAGCGTGCCGCCGTTCAGGCTGAACGTGTAAGGCGCTGTGCCTCCGCTCGCTGACAAGGACTGGTTGTAAGCCGTGTTTTGCGTGGCGGCGGGCAAGCTGGCTGGATTGAGCGTGATCGTCGCGCAATTGATCGTCAGTGTGTATGCGCGGCTGCCCACGCAATTGAGTGTATCCGTGGCGGTCACCGTGAAATTAAACGCGCCGCTCGCAGTCGGTGTGCCCGCCAGCGTGCCGCCGGCTGACAACGACAAACCGCTCGGCAGACTGCCCGTCGCACTGAACGTGTAAGAGGCGCTGCCACCGGCGGCGGAGAAGCTTTGGCTGTAGCCGCTGCCCACTGTGCCCGGCGGCAGCGTGGCAGGACTGATGGTGATTGTGCCGCAAGTCGGCGGGTTGACCTGTAGCGTGTAAGCCCGTTCGACCATGCAGTTGTTGGCGTCAACCGCTTTGACCGTGAAGTTGAAGGCTCCGGTGGAGCTTGGCGTGCCCGCTAAGTTCCCACTGGCTGAAAGCGTCAGGCCCGCTGGCAGCGCGCCCGCGCTCAGGCTGAATGTATAAGGCGCGACGCCACCGCTCACCGTTAAGGTTTGGTTGTAAGCCGTGCCTTGCGTGGCGGCGGTCAAACTGGCCGGGCTGAGCGTGAGCGCGCATTGAAACCCGGCGGCCCAAAAACCGCCTTTGACCCCGAAACGGCCCCCGTCGCTCGCCTCGCCGAGCACTGCCTGACCAATAGCGCCAGTCGTGTTAAACCGGCCATCCGTGCTGGCGTCGCCACCGCCGGGGATGACGGACAACGGAATATCGAACCTGTCTTGCGCCGCATCGAGCGCGGGCGCGGCGGCAGTGATTGAAGCGGAACCGGTTGGGCTTTGGGCCGTGCCCGCTAGGCCGGGTGAGCCCGCTCTGGGCGAAATTGATGGCGCAGCCACGCGCTGAAAACTTTGCAGCTTTGCTTTGAGGCCGAAGGGGACGATCTCCCAAATCCGTTGCGCGGAGATGGAGACGCCGACCAGGGCCAACAGCGAAAGGAGCAAAGCTAACTGATAACGTCTGATGGGTATCTTCATAGCTTTTCTTCCTGTGTTACGACCGATGATGACTTGGGAAAGCGTGCGGCAAGCGCGACAGCCTTGCCAGCGTTTTCACTTTGGCGACGCGGACGCTTTGGCCTATTGCTTGCGCGGGCGCACCGCTCCAACCCCTTGCAACATCGGCTTGCCGTAAGCTTCAGGATGTAGGTAATGACCGCGATCCGTTTCCGGCTTGGCCTCTTCGACCGGGATGCGGTTTTTGTTGGCGAAGGCGTCCTGCCGGATGCCGGTCACCTGCCACGAGACTTCCAGGCCCGGCGCGCCGCCCGCGATGCGGAAGCGGTTGCCGGCGACCTTCTGCGCAATGTGAAGGTATGGCCCAGGCCCGCCGATGGCCGTCAACTGGTAGCGGAAGTCGCGGTTGAGCGCATCGAAATAATCAGGCAATTCCACTTCGGCCTGCCCCGCTTGATCCAGCGTCACGACACCGTTGTAGATGTTCATCATATCCGGCGATTCGACGAAGGAGTGGTAGAGGTACTTGTTTTCAGGATCGAGTGGATGGTCAATCTTGAACGACCCGGCGCCCTTTGAGAGAGTGCCATTCACCTGGACGTTACCGTTCGCGAGAACACTCATTCGGAGAATGCTGTTGGTAAAGAAGCTGAGATTGGAATTCGATCTGGTACCAAACAGCGCAGCCCCCTGAAGAAGGGTCGCACTGAGTGCGACAGTGGGGCCGACAAGAGAGATGCCAGTAGTACTGTCTTCTACCGGCACTTGCACAGTCAGCCTATCTATTGGCGTGGTCGTCCCAATGCCGACATTGGTGTCCGCCGTCGCACTGTTGACGCCGTTGATGCTGCCCAACACCAGCGCATTACTTTGCGACACCTGCGCTTTCGAACCGATGGCCGTCGCATTGCTTAAATTGCTGCTGCCGACATCGGAGGATCTGCCGAGCAGGGTGAGATTGTCCCCCGTCGTATTGCTGCCGCCCGAAGAAACACCGATGAAGGTGTTCAAGCTCCCCGACGTATTGGCGCTGCCGGAAAATGCGCCGAAGAAGGAGTTGGCTCCCCCCGTGTTGAGCGAGCTGACCGCGCCAGCTTGCTCTCCGGCAAACACATTGGACGGCCCTTTATTACTCAAGGCCTGTTTGCCGCGCATAAGCAGCGTATCACCCGTCGAACTGAGCGTACCTGCCGTCAGCGTTCCGCCGATGGTGCCATTGCCGCTGATATTGAAATTGGCGTTGGCCTGTTGCGCGGTCGTGTTTTGAATGGCATTGCCGCCGCTCGCCGCGCTGGTTTGCACCGTGCCGTCCGGGAATTTGACGCCGCCGGTGCTGGATTCGATCACCCCCGCGACAGTCAGCCGCGAACCCGGGTTGAGAGTGCCGATGCCGACATTGCCGCCCCCCGGTTGCAAGAGAATGTTGCCGCCGACAGCCAGACCGAAATCGGTTGTCTGAAGCGAGATTGCCCGCTCAGCAAGCGCGGCGGCTCCAAACACCGCCAAGGACAACCCGAAGGGGTTAGCCGCGTCGTTGGTGGTGACTGCGAACGCACTGAAGGGGCCTGTGCTCGCTTTCGACAAGCTGGCCGCCACATGCAATCTGCGCAATGGACTTGTCGTCCCGATGCCCACGTTGGTGTCCGCCGTCGCATTGTTGACACCGTTGATGCTGCCGAGCACGAGCGCGTTACTTTCCGACACCACCGCATCGGCGCCGACCGCCGTCGCATTGCTTAAATTGTCGGCGCCGAACCGGGCGGAGTCGCCGATGATCGTGTTTTTGCTCCCCGTCGCATTGCCCCGGCCGGCCGCCCTGCCGAAATAGGAGTTTCTATCCCCAGTCGTATTGGCATCGCCCGCCGCCGCGCCCATGAAGGTGTTCAAATTCCCGCTGGTATTGAGTTCGCCAGCCGAGGCGCCGAAGAATGAGTTGGCGCTCCCCGTCGTATTCGCCGTCCCGACCGGCTGCCCGAAGAAAGAGTTGGAGCCGCCCGTATTGTTCGCCAGTCCGGCGCGCGCCCCCACGAAGGTGTTGCGGCTGCCCGTCTGGTTACTGGGGCCAGCCTCAGTTCCAAAGAACGAATTGAGGATGCCCGTACTGTTAGTTAATCCGGTCTGCCGTCCGAAAAATGAGTTGTCGGCGCCCGTCGTGATCGAGCTGCCGGCATTCTGCCCGAAGAAGGCGTTGCGCAGCCCCGGCGAGTTCGGGTTACCGGCGCCAATGCCGACAAACAGATTTTCAGCGGGACTGCTCAACACGCGATTGCCATTGAGGTTGAATTGCGTCGCGGCGTTGACGAGATTGGCTGAGAGGTTGCCGCCCGCCGTGCCGTTACCGCTGATGTTGAAATTGCTGTTCCCCTGTTGATTGGTCGTGTTCTGAATGTAATTGCCGCTGCCAGCGGTCGGCGTCCGCGCGTCCGACAGGCGTGAATCGCCCGTCAACACAAACTGGCTGGCCGCTTGCCCGTTCAGTTGCAGCGCATTGTTCGCCGTCGTGGCCGTGTTCGCCGTCTCGGCAGTGGCGGCGCTCAAACTGCGGATCGCGTAAGGCGTCGAGGTCACCGGCTGGCGCGGGTTGAGCGTCGAGAAACTCCCACTGCCCGCTTGCCGCACACTGATTTCAAGCCAGCGATTCGCGCCGGGAAAGACCCCCGCGCCGAAATCGAGTTGCACCGTGAAGGTGCTGTTGGTCACGGTCACGCCGCCGCGATCAACCGTGCTGCCAAGCTGACTGCCGCCGTTCAGCGCGTCGAAAAGCTTGAATTGAAAATCATAGCTGCCAGTGGTCGCGTTGCCGCCATTCTGGTTGTCGGTGAAACGGCCTTGATAAGTAAAGGTCGTGGTTTGTGCTTGTGCCGCGCTGGCGCTCACGAGCAGCGCCAACACCACGAGCAGCGGCAACATTGCAGCCAAATGAATTTTCGAGATGCGGTTCATTGGGAATCTCCTTAAGTAGTGAACGGGTCGTCAACGCTACGCTGAGCGCCAGATAAACCTCGCCTGACAACGGCGCACACGGGCCATTGCTGAAGCGGGTTGATTGTTGGTTAGTAGTGCAATAGTCCTGTTTACGGTCGCCGGTTGTGCGGGTTCAATTCGCAGATATGCCATAATGCCCGCGCACGATTTAATCTGAAAACGCTCGTCGGGCAGACCTACGGCTTTTCATTTGCGAAATTATTTCTGTCATGAGTAATCGCGTAATCTGAGGGTAAGACCTCTAACAGCACGGCGACTTTATTTTGGGCGCAACCGCAATGGCTGAAACTGAGGCAGAAATCACCCAACAACTTGTGGCCTGGGGCAGCGGCGATAAGGCGGCACTGGATGCGTTGATGCCCTTGGTCTATGACGAATTGCGGCGGCTCGCCCATCGTTACATGGCGCGCGAGCATGGCGGGCACTCGCTGCATACTTCGGCGCTGGTCCACGAAGCCTATTTGAAGCTGGCCGAGCAGCGCGGTGGGCAAATGGAAAGCCGCGCGCAATTTTTCGCGCTGGCCGCCCAGGCCATGCGCCGCATCCTGGTGGATCACGCGCGCGCGCGGCAAAACCTGAAGCACGGCGGCGCCGTCCAGCAGGTTTCGTTCGAGGAGGCGCTGCTGGTTTCGTCCGAACGCACGGCGGAGGTGATTGCGCTGGATGACGCCTTGCAGGGCCTGGCAAAATTCGATGTGCGCAAATGCCGGATCGTGGAATTGCGCTTCTTCGGCGGGTTGAGCATTGAGGAAACGGCGCAGGTGTTGGCGGTTTCGCCTGGCACGGTAATGCGCGATTGGACGCTGGCGAAAGCCTGGCTGCAAAGTGAAATCTCGGCAGGAAGTGGCGGCGTGTAAGTGGGAAAAATCAAAAGGCAAAAGTGGGATTCGGAAGCAAAGCCTTTTCTGAATTTCTTAAATCAAGTACGGACCTTTTGCCTTTTGATTTTTGCCTTTTGCCTTTTGATTTAGGTAACGAAATTGATGCACCCTGAACAGTGGCAAAAGATTGACGAACTCTTTCACGCCGCCTTGGAGCGCGCGCCGCACGAGCGCGTGGCGTTTCTGGCAACCGCTTGCCAGGGCGAGGCCGGGTTGCAGCGCGAAATCGCCAAATTGTTGGCGGCGCATGAACAACCAGGCGAAGTCTGGGCGGTTTCGGCTGCGAATATGGCAGCGGATTGGCTCAGCGCTCAACTGGCGGCGCCCACGCTCAGCGGACAACACTTCGGTCATTACGAAATTCAATCCTTGCTGGGCAAAGGCGGCATGGGCGAAGTTTATCTGGCCCAGGACACGCGGCTGCGGCGCAAGGTGGCGCTCAAGCTCTTGCCGGCGCGCTTTACGCACGATGCCGAGCGCTTGCGCCGCTTCGAGCAGGAAGCGCGCGCGACTTCGGCGCTCAATCATCCGAACATCCTCACCATTCACGAAATCGGCCAAACCGCGCCAACCGCAGGCGGCGCTTATTACATCATCACGGAATATATCGAAGGCCAAACGCTGCGCCAGCAACTGGCGGGCGGGCGGTTGACGCTGCGGGCGGCGGTGGAGGTGGCGCTGCAAACGGCTTCCGCCTTGACCGCCGCGCACGCCGCCGGGATCGTGCATCGCGACATCAAACCCGAAAACATAATGGTGCGGCCTGATGCGCTGGTCAAAGTCCTCGACTTCGGACTGGCTAAGCTGACCGAAGCGCTGACCGAAGCGCTGACCGAAGGCCTGACCGAAGGCCTGACCGAAGGGTTGACCGCAGGGCTGCCGGGCAAGCGCGCGACGGGGCAACCGGGCGCGGGAGATTCAACCGACGCGGCGTCACTGACCATTCCCGGCAGAGTGCTGGGCACGTTGCGTTATATGTCGCCAGAGCAGGCGCGCGGGCTAAAGTTGGATGCGCGCACCGACATCTTCAGCTTTGGCGTAGTGCTTTACGAGCTACTCTCGGGCGCGTCGCCGTTTGCCGGCGCGACGACCGCCGACGTGATCGCGGCCGTGCTGGAGCGCGAGCCGCCACCGCTTGCCGCCGCCGACGCGCCGCCCGCCTTGGCGCGGATCGTGAGCCAGGCGCTGCGCAAAGACCGCGCGCAGCGCTATCAAACCAGCCAGGAGATGCTCAGCGAACTCAAAGAACTCCAACACGAACTGGAGTTTTCGACCGGCGCGGGCGCCGCCGCCGCCAGGCCAACCCCGGCACGCTCCAGCGCGCAGATTCTGCTGGGCGAAGTCAAACGCCACCGGTCAGGCGCGCTCAGCGCGCTGCTCACGCTCATCGCCATTGCCACCGCCGCCTATCTCTATCTGACGCCGGGCGGCCGAGGGCCAATTAATTCCATTGCGGTCCTGCCCTTTGCCAACACCAGCGGCGATCCGAATATGGAATACCTGTCAGACGGCCTCAGCGAATCCCTCATCAGTGCGCTGGCGCAACTGCCCGGCGTGAAAGTCATCGCGCGCGGTTCCGCGTTCAAGTATAAGGGCAAAGAAGTTGACCCGGAAGAAGTGGCCCGGGCGCTGGGCGTACAGGCCATCGTGACCGGCCGCGTCGCGCAACGTGGCGCTCATTTGCAGGTCAGCGTTGAGCTGGCGGATGCGCGCGATAAGACGCAGTTGTGGGGCGAACAATTCAACCGCCAGGCGGGGGACGTGCTGCAAATTCAGGCCGAGATTGCCCGGCAGATCGTGGAGAAATTGCGGCTGCCGCTGACGAGCGTCGCGCAGCAGCAACTCGTCAAAGGCACGCAGATCAATCCGCAAGCCTACGAACTATTTCTCAAGGGGCGCTTCCATCGCGCGAAACGCACGGCCAACGACGTCAAGAAAGCGGCCGAGTATTACCAGCAAGCGCTCGCGCTTGAGCCGAACTATGCGCTCGCCCACGCGGTGTTGGCCGAGGCCTATCGCTATATGGGCGCCAATGGTTATTTGGACCCGCAAGAGATGACCCCCAAAGCCGAGGCGGAAGCGCAACGGGCGCTGGCGTTGGACGAGAGCCTGCCCCAGGTACACTCGGCGCTGGCGGGAATCAAAAAAGATGCCTGGGACTGGGCGGGCGCCGAGCGCGCCTATAAACGCGCCATCGAGTTGAATCCGAATCTGGCGGCTGAGCGCAGCGGCTACGCTTATTTCCTCAGTACTCAGCAGCGGCACGATGAGGCGCTCGCTGAGAGCAAAAAGGCCAGAGAGCTTGATCCGCTCGCGGTCACCTACCGCGCGAACATCGGCCACATTCTTTACTTTGCGCGCCAGTACGACCAGGCCATCGAGCAATTGAAACAGACCCTCGAACTGGAACGGAACCACGAGTATTCACACGTCGTGCTCGGCTATGCGTATGCCGCGAGCGGGCGGTATGCGGAAGCCATCGCGGAGTACAAAGAGACGAGCCGACTGGGCGGAGATACGACCAGCCTGCAATGCTATCTCGGCTATGCGCTGGCAAAGCTAGGGCAACGGCGCGAAGCGGAAGCAATTCTCAAGCAGTTGGAGACGAGCAAGGCCTACGTCTCGCCCGCTGAATTGGCGCTGCTCTATGACGGCTTGGGCGAAAAGGAGAAGGCGCTCTCAGCCTTGGAGCGTGCCTATGCCGCGCATGATGTACAGTTACAATTCCTGACCGCTGACCCGCATTACGACGGCCTGCGCGCAGAGCCGCGCTTTGTTGACCTGCTGCGCAAGGTCGGCTTGGCGCAATAACACAGGGGTTGGCAGTTCAGTCACGCAACCTGAATAATCCGCCCGGTCACACAACAACCCAACATCACATTCCGGCAAAGCGTATGACCAACATTCAACAAGGCCACGTAATCGCGTTCTTCGCCTTCGATGTCGGCTACGAAGTTGACCTCGACAAGGTGCGCGAGTTGCTCACGACCACGCCCGTGCAACCGCTCTCGCGCAAGAAACTCAATCCGAATTATCTGCAATACAGCAAGCCGCCGCAGATGCTGCATCTGGGCGCGACGCCGGAGTTGGTCGCGCGGCCCGGCCACATCCAGGCGACGATTTTCGATTTCGGCGCGGTCAGCATTGCCTATCGCTGGCCGCTGGCCGTCAGCGGCGAACCGCTCGCGCTCGCCGCCCTGCCGCAACTCAGCCACGATCTTTACGAACGCAATCTGGAAGCCCACGCGCGCGAATTGATGGAAAGCCTGTTGCAACGCATGGAACCGGCGCTCACCAAACCGGCCTTTTCCGCGTTGGTCGAAGATTACTATGTGTTTGTGCTGGAAAAATTCGACGCGCCGTTGAAGGCAGACGAATTGCTGCAACAGCACGGCGCGGCGCTGGCGCAAACGTTGCGCTTCGAGGTCAAACAGCTCAGCCGCGAATTGCAGGAAGAAGCGCTCAGTCAACGCCTTTCGTATTACACCGACGACCTCGCTTTGCTCGAGTGGAATTCAGCGATCATCTTCGACGCCGATTACGAAGACACTGTGAACGTGCTGGAATTGCTCAACGTCGAATTGCTGGAAGCGCGTTACATTGACGGTCAACTCGACAAACGGCTGGGCGAATACGAACGCCTCATTCGCCGCCGCAACGCCCTGCCCATGCCCTTCCGCAACACCTACAAACGCGCCATCGCGGAGTTGGCCGAAGCCCGCATCGAATCTTCGCTGCTGGCCGAACGCGTCGAAAACGCCCTGAAGCTGATCGGCAACCTCTATCTGGCGCGCCTGCATACCCTCGGTGTGCGACGGTTCAACTTACAGGACTGGCAACAACAAATCGCCCAGAAGCTGGACATCGCCTCGGAGTTTTACCAACTGCTCAACGACCGCGTGCACACGGCGCAATCGCATACGCTGGAATTGATCGTGATCGTCTTGATTCTGGTGGAAGTGGTGTTGGGGCTGATACGGCATTGAGGTTTGACCTGGGTGCGTAGTGCTTCCGGCCTGCGGTCTCGGCGACAGGCGGCTTCCTTCCGGCAGGAACATATCTAATGCCGAGACCGCAGGCTGGAAGCACTGCGCACCCAGGAAGTTCAAATCGTCAGCACGATGCGGCCCTTGATCTGCCCTTCACGCATGGCGGCGAATACCTCGTTCACTGCGGCCAGCGGGCGCGTTTCGATGCGGCAGCGCAATTTGCCTGCACCCGCCAGCGCCAATACTTCGGCCAACTCTTTACGCGAACCAACCGCCGAGGCGACGATCTTGTATTCGCCCGACACCAACGCCACGGTCGAAACGCTGATTGGTTGCGGCGTCATGCCGACGACCGCCAGCGTGCCCGCGCGCCGCAACGAACGCAGCGCGGTTTCATACGCCGCCGTGCTGCCCGCAGTCACCATTGCAATGTGC
This sequence comes from Acidobacteriota bacterium, assembly GCA_031418175.1. Taxonomy (GTDB): domain Bacteria; phylum Acidobacteriota; class Blastocatellia; order RBC074; family RBC074; genus JACPYM01. Next base: position 10,075 of record JANOWX010000300.1, read on the forward strand.
GCGCCGCCACCATGTTTTTTGATCTCTTTGTGCGCGGGGCCGGCATTGGCGTTTGCAGTCCAATCGGCGCCGCATTCAACCGCCAATTGCAGCTTGTCGTCGCTGACATCCACCGCGCCGACTTCCATACCCGCCGCCTTGCCGAGTTGCACGGCCAAATGACCCAGACCGCCAACGCCGAAGACGACCAGACGCTGACCGGCTTTGGCTTCGGCCACGCGCAACGCTTTGTAAACAGTGAGGCCGGCGCACAACAGCGGCGCGGCTTCGGCGAAGCCAAGATTGTCGGGCAGCTTGGCGGTGTGGCTGGCTTGGGCTTTGAAGTATTCGGCAAAGCCGCCATCCACGGTGCAGCCGGTGACTTTCTGTTTGAGACAAAGCGTCTCGCGGCCGTCGCGGCAAAACTCGCATTCAGCGCAGGTGTAATAGAGCCAGGGCACGCCGACGCGGTCGCCGATTTGCAGGTTAGTCACGCCCGCGCCAAGGGCGGAAACGGTGCCGGTGATTTCGTGACCGGGGATGAGCGGCAGTTTGGTGATGGGTTTGAGCAAATCCCATTCGCCGTGCACCAGGTGATAGTCCGAATGACAGACACCACAGGCGGCGACTTTGATGACGACCTCGCCCGCATCGGGTTCGGGTGTAGGCAGGGTTTCGATCGTGATCGGTTGACCGAATTGGCGTAAGAGTGCAGCTTGCATGATGGTTCAAGATTTTTTGCGGACACAGCCGAAAAACGAGCCAACCCTGGGTACGCACCGCTTCCAGCGTG
>JANOWX010000301.1:0-17833 GCA_031418175.1 Acidobacteriota bacterium
GTCCTTTGATGGCCTCGACCGCGATCTTGGCCTTCAGTTCCGCACTATAGGTTTTGCGCTGTTTTTTCATGTTGGTTCCTCAAAGAGCGGCAGCGATTTTACACCTTAAGTGCTGGTCTAGTTTTCGGGGTACATCATAAAGGGCGCACTGGCAAACGCAGAAGAAGGCTGGACATCACTATCGAAAACAGCCAGCGACCCCGAAACAAAATTCGCCCGCATTACATCTTTGAAGCCAAACGGCTTTGCCGCCCCAATCAAATGCTCGGTGATTATCTCGGCGATGAGGGCGTCTTGCGTTTCATACGGGGAAGATATGCAGCGGCTTTCCCTGAAATAGCGATGGTCGGCTACGTTCAGACTGATACGATCAGCCACTGGGCGTCAACGCTGGAATCACGGTTTGATAAAGATTCAGCCAATCGGTTTCGGATCACAAAAAAGCTGTCCCAAGTTTCCGTGATCTCCGATCTGACGGATGAATGGATGAGCAACCATATCCGCGAAAACCAGATGCCCGTTACCATTTTCCACATCTTCCTTCATTGTTCTGCATAGCGTATTCCTGAGTTTAAAACCGCTTCTGACTTCCCGACAAAGGCACATCGTGCGTACCCAACGTCAGCCACGCCAGCACGAAAATCAGCAACTGCACCAGTGCCCACGCCAGCCAGAAAAACCGTCCGCGCGTCCACACCGCATCGTCAACATTGCGAGGTTCGCCTTCCCGCACATCCACTGACACGGGCAGCGCAATCGTCAGCCAGGTGCAGGCCAGCGCCGTCAGCCAGAAACTGACGTGAACCAACAAGACGGCGCGTTCTTTCAGGGTTGGGAAGGCTTGCGTGAAATCTACGGCAAGGAAAAACCAGAGCAGCGACAGATACAACGCTTGCGTGCGCGGAAAGGGGGCGGCGGGAATGAGGGGCAGGCTGCTGGCGCGGTAGCGGCGCAGCGCGGCAATGACCAGCAACGTCAACAACACGGCGATCAGCGCGAACCAGCGCGCGGGCGCGAGGCCGAAGAGCGGTGCGCCGAGATGTCCGTCGGCGGCCCAGCGCGAGACGTTGCGCGGGAAGTTTTCCCAAGGGATGACGACGAGCAACAGCAACACCGCCGCGTCTTTGGAGGTTGGGCGCGAACGGCCTTGCGTGGCGTCAGCTTCACTGTTTTCTGGTGGCGGCGTGAGGTTGAGGGCGGCGAGGCGCACGAGGCCGAGGGCTACGCCCGCGCCCATCAGCAGGCCGAAAAGCTGCTCCATCCACTTCCAGTAACCCAGCCCTTGCAAGGCCGGGAAGCGTCCGATGAGGCCCCAGTTGGCGCGGCCCAGCATCTGTACAAAATCACCGACGGCGAAGCCTGCGCCGCCCGCCAGCGCGCCATACGCGACGAGCGAAAGGGCTGCGCGCTGACGGGTGCGCCAGAGATAAAGGCAGAGCGCGGCGCAAAGCCCCAAGCAACCGGCCCAGTTGTCGCTGCGCGGCGGCGTCATGCGCAAGTGAAGCGCGACGGTCAGCAATCCGAAGCCGATCAACCAGCCTGCGGCCAACGTGATGATGAAACGGCAAGCGACGCGCGCGTGGGGCGCGAGTGCGGCATACACCGCAGCGATCACCAACGCCGAACTCGCGGCGACCCAGTCGGTGTCGTAAGGATTCCAGCGCGCTTCGAGCCAGGCGGTCGCGCCGCTGAAATCGAGCAGCTTCCAGACGGCGTAAACAGTGAGCAGGGGCGTGACGAAAGCGTCGAGTTCCGTGCGGCGCAGCGTCAGGCTCAAGCCCAAAATGCCTGCGCCCACCGCGCCCCATAGCGCGCCGATAACGAATAAGTTCGCGTAGCCATACAGCACATTCGCCCACGCTGAATCGGCGGTGTAGCCAATCACGATGCCGTAACTCATCTGTCCGCCAAACGCCCAGCCGAGGGCGCAGGCTGCGGCGATGGTCGGAGCGCGTTGCAACCAATCGGCGCGTCCGGCGGTCAGACACAGCGCCAAGCCCAACAACGCGCCGGGCATCATTGCGCCCGCTTCGTGGCCGTAATCGCCGCGCAAGCCCCAGCCGACCGACATCGAGAGCGCGGCCAGCGCAACAAGGACAAGTGATTGATGAGAGGTCGGATGATTTTGTGGCATAAGGCAGCCGGAGAATGGAGCCAGTACTGCGCGGCGTTTTACGGGGTTTAGATCGGTTTACCAATGAATGTATGGCTCTAACCACGGAGAGCACGGGGGACACGGGGAAACACAAACATTGACAGGCCGGGCAGGCTTCCCCCGTGCGCCCCGTGGCTGACTTTGCCGTACACGCAATTGAAATCCGATCTAGTTTGTGCACCTCAGGCCAGCAGCCGTTGCACGACTTCGCCCTGCACGTCCGTCAGGCGGAAGTTGCGGCCCTGATATTTGTAGGTCAGGCGCGTGTGATCAAGCCCCAGGCAATGCAGGATCGTCGCGTTCAGGTCAAAGACGCTAACCGGGTCGCGCGTGATGTTGTAGCTGAAATCATCCGTCTCGCCCAACGTGACGCCGCGTTTGATGCCGCCGCCCGCCAGCCAGACGGTAAAGCAGCGCGGATGATGATCGCGCCCGTAATTGTCCGCCGTCAGCGTGCCTTGCGAATAGACGGTGCGCCCGAATTCGCCGCCCCAGATGACCAGCGTGTCGTCGAGCATTCCGCGCTCTTTCAAATCCTGCAACAGCGCGGCGGTGGGCTGATCGGTGTCGCGCGCCTGATTGCGGATTTGCTTCGGACAGTTGCCGTGCTGATCCCAACCGCGATGAAACAGTTGAATGAAGCGCACACCGCGTTCGGCCAGGCGGCGCGCCAGAATGCAATTCGCCGCATAAGTGCCGGGCTTGCGCGCATCGGGGCCGTAACGTTCAAACGTGCGTTCCGGCTCTTTGGATAGATCTGTGAGTTCAGGCACGCTGGATTGCATGCGGTATGCCATCTCGTATTGCGCCACGCGCGCGAGGATTTCGGGATCGCCGACGCTCGCAGCAGCCTGCTGATTCAACTGCGCCAGATCGTCCAAAAAGCGCCGCCGCGCCTGCGCGTCCACGCCCGCGGGGTTCGACAAGAACAGCACCGGGTCGGGGCCGTTTTGAAATTTCACGCCTTGATATTGCGAGGGCAAAAAGCCGCTGCCCCACAGCCGGTCATACAGCGGTTGATCGCCCGTGTTGCCCGTTCCCAGCGAGACCATCACGACGAAGGCGGGCAGGTCTTTGTTCTCGCTGCCCAGGCCATAAGAAATCCACGACCCCATGCTGGGCCGGCCCGCCAGTTGAAAGCCGGTCAATGCAAACGTAATCGCCGGATCGTGATTGATCTGCTCCGTGTACATGGATTTGATGAAGCAGAGGTCGTCCGCCAGCTTGGCGGTGTGCGGCAGCAATTCGCTCAACGTCGCGCCCGACTGGCCGTGCTGCGCGAATTTGAAGAGCGAGGGCGCCGTCGGAAAGCTCGTTTGAAACGCCGTCATCCCGGTCAGCCGCTGGCCTTGGCGAATGGATTCGGGCAGATTCTGGCCGCGCAATTTTTCCAAGCCCGGTTTCGCATCGAACAGATCGAGTTGCGAGGGCGCGCCCGATTGAAACAGATAAATCACGCGTTTGGCTTTGGGCGCGAAAGGCGGCGCAACTTCGCCGGTTTGCGCCAAGCCGGTTTCATTCAGCCCATTTTCAGGCAGCCCATTTTCAGGCAGCAAAGTCGCCAGCGCCGCCGTGCCCAGCGTGCAGCGGTTGAGAAAGGCGCGGCGGGTGAGTTGTGTGTTGAAAGCAATGATGGGGTTCATAGCCAGGGTGACAGTCAGGAAAGACTGGTCTCGCATGTTTGTGCCGCGTGGCGACATTTAAAGCTAAATGGGTAGGGCACCGCTATCCCAAACTGTCAATCAATTTTTCGGCTTCGCGGCCCGCTGCTCCTTGGCCTTCAGGGCTTCGTCATAGGCGCCGCCTTCGACCTTGCCCAGCTTGAGCGCCAGTTCATAGGCTGCCAGCGCATCCGCCGCAGTCTTGGCCGCGTCATCGGTCTTGTCGCCCGCCGCCTGTGTCTCCGCGATGAAGTCTAGAATCCGGCCCGCCGCCACATAGGCGCGTTGTGTCAGCCATTTTTCGGTTTCAGGCGAAGCGCTTTCGGCGGCTTGTTTATAAAGCTCGATGGCCGCGTAAAGCTCGACCTCCAACGCGCTGCTATCGGTCAGCGTGCTGGCCTGTTTGCTGGCGACTTCGGCCAAACCGAAAAGCACGCGCGCGTTGTTGGGGCGCTCTTTCTTGGCGGCGTCCAGCACGGCTTTGGCGTCGGCGTATTTGCGCGCGCGGATCATTTGATCGGCTTCGCGCAGCCGCGCGATCAGGCCTTCGTCTGCGTTTGAAATCGTGGGCGGCGGCGCGGGCGTACTGGCCGCTTCCAGCCGGGATTGTTTCAAACGCGCGAAGCGTTGCGCGTATTCGTCCAGACGCCCAACCTCTTTTTCAAAATCAATGTTCGCCAGCAGGTCGCCGTAAAAATCGCGGATGTTCACGCCGACGGGTTCATAGGCCTTCATCTTGTCGTAAAAATTGAAGACCAGCACCGCGCCGCGTTCATAGCCGAGGCTCAATTCATAAAGCGCCTCGTCCTCTTTCAACTGCCGCCGAGTCGCCAGCCCCAGCGACGCCATGCGCGCATCGGTCGCGCGCACCAGCGAATCGGTGATCAGGTAATAAGCGCTACGGCTGGCGTATTCCGGATCGAGTTTAGCGCCGCGCGTTTCCATCAATTTCTTGAGCGGCGTCGCAATGGCGCGCACTTCCTTGACCTGCTTTTCAGCCAGCGGATCGAGCACGAAGTTCAGAAAGGCGCGCCGCATCGCATCCACATTCGGTTCGCTGGTCGGCCCCAGCAGCAAAAAGTAATCATCGCGCACGATGCGCAGGTTGGCCGTGCCCGTGGCGTTGAGCAGATCGGGGATGATGAAAAAGCGGCGCACGCGATTGCTGTTGTCGCCCGCCAATTCTTTTAACGCTGCCTGCCGCGCGGCTTCCCTGCGCTGATCATCGGTTTTGGTTTTTGTGCCCTTCGGCGTGTTCTTCTCTTTTTCCTTCTCTTCCTTTTCCTTCACTGCCATCAAGGCTTTCAACTCCGCTTCAGAGCGGCGCACGACATAAAGCGGCGGCAGCTCCAAGATCGGTTCGGTGTGCAAATACGCCAGCGTGCTGCCGATGGCGACGCCCGCGACTTGCGGATAGGTCGCGGCGGTTTTCAAATAGGCCTCGACGTATTTCGGCAGCAATTTGGTAAAGCCGGCCTCGCGGTAAAACTCTTCGAGCAATAAGGCAAAATCGGTGATCTCGCGCACGTCATCGGGCAGCCGGTCGGCCGCTACGTCAATCGTGAAGGCCGGCGGTTCGGTCATCGTCAGCGCCAGGCTGAGGTACGAAGCGACAGCCACGACATCGGCGCGCCCTTTGCGATGCGCCAGAAAATGGTCGCGCAGCCGCCGCACAAGCGCTGGGTTCAAGTCCTTCAAGTCTTCGCGGATCATGCGCCGCCACTCATTCAACGGGCGGCTGCCCGATTCGTAATCGTAACCCGCGACATTCAGCGCGGCCATCATCACGATCGATCGTTTGTCCACGCCGATGCCGGTATTCACGTCAGCCAGCGTCGGATCGGCTTTGTCAGCCAGGCGCACCTTGCCTTGCGCAGCCGGTTTGGTTGGTTGCGGTTGCTGTGGCGCGGGCGTTTTGGTTTTGTCCGGCGTTTGCGCGCCACCCAGCAGCGCCAGTCCGGTGAGGAGCAAAAGAGAAACAATCGTTTTGTAGAAAGACATAAAACTAAATTCCGTTCGTGATGAAATTAGCCCGTGCGGGCCGTGCGAGTCGCCGTAATGAACGCAGCAACAGTGCGATGTTGCATCAAGCCCGCTCGCCGTAAAGTTGCGGCAACAAATGGCGGCAGCGCGCTTGCATACCCTTCGTGCCAGTGCGCATTTTCTGTTCGACCAGCCAGGTCACCTCTTCGCGCAACTCGGCGTCTCGTGACGCCAGCCTCGTCAGGCCTGTTAGCGCGTTCACGCTCAGCGCAATCCGCGGACTGTCAGCCAGTTCGCGCAACCGCTCGACGGCGCGCGCGCGTTCCCGCCGGTTCAGCGGCAAGCGCCCCACGACGACGCACAGGCGATAAAGCACATACCAGCGCGGCTGTTCGGCCAATTCGTCGAGCAGAATTTCATGGTACGGCGCGCACCAGGCGGGCTGCCGTTCACTGACCAACTCCAATGCCATCGCCGCGCGTTTGCTCGTGCCATTGTCGGCGCTCAGCAAACATTCCATCAACTCGTCGAACAAGTCTGCGTTGTGCAACACCAGCTCGACGACGCGTTGCGTGTGCCCTTCGGCATACCAAACGCCTGCGGTGAGCAGTTCGGTGATGGTAGCCGGTTCGGTGATGGTAGCCGGTTTGGTGATGGTAGCCGGTTTGGTGATGGTAGATGAATGGTTGTTGCTCGTTTGCCGCATTTGCGCCGAGCATATTAACCGACATCAGCGACAACCCATAGTAAGCTCAGGCAGGTTGCGCTACGGCTGCCGCGCCAGCACTACTTCCCGCCGCCGCCGGATCAAGCTAGAATGGGCCACGCTGATTCGCTGACCGGGTAGACCATCTTGCTTCAGTTGTTATACGGAGAGGGATAGAGACACCGATGACGAAATGGACGGTGCAAGATCGTTTTGGAAACGCCATCTACTTCACGGAAGAACGTTGGCGGCATATCCTGGAAGCGCGGCCTGAATTGGAACCGCATTTTGATCTGCTGCTCGAAACGCTGCGTACCGGACGCCGCAAGCAAGACCCGCTGATTCCCAACGAGTATCGCTATTACAAACAGTTCGACGGGCTATTGCCTGAAAACAATCACCTGGTAGTCATCGTGATCTTCAAAACGCGGCTGGACGAAGCTGGCAATTATGTCCCCAATAACTTTGTTGTAACGGGCTGGGCCAAATATATCCGGCCTAAAAAGTGAGCCAATGAGTGAACTCAATCTTTACAAAACGGAGAAGACCGCGAATGACGGCAGTGTGGCGCGGTTCGTTTATGACCCGGAGGCCGACATCCTGGAAATCTTCTTTGGCGAGAACCAGCCCGCCACCGGCGTCGAATTGACCGCCGACATTATCTTGCGTCTCAATCGGCAGACACGCCAACCAGTCAGCCTGACGCTGCTGCATTTCTCGATCTTGACGGAACAAACCGAATACGGCCCGCGCAGCTTTCCCCTGAATGCGCTGGACGAGACGCCGGAAGAATTACGCGAACTGGCGCTGCATCTGGCGACCTCAAAGCCAGTCAGCCGGTTCTTGAAACTCTCTAGCTTTCAGGCCTCGCCTACAGAATGGCGACCTTTCACCTACGTGGACGCGCAGCCGATCAGCGTGTAACCCCTGATAGCCGCCGCCTTGTTACGGCTGCCGCGCCAGCACCACTTCGCGCCGCCGCCGCGCAAAGTCGAAGAGCGCCCACTTGTTGCGTCTTGCCCTCTGCCAACTCGCGCGGGTCGAAGGTGCCGCGCAGCCGTCCGTCTTTCATCTCCGCATACAACTGCGGCACGCGCTCGACGCCGTAACGTGAGCCATTCCGTCAGTAGGATGGCTTTGTCGTGCGGCTTGTAATCGGCCTGCCAGCCGGTCAGCCCGTCCACCAGCAGCGCGCGCATCAGCAAGCCCAGGCCGCCCTTTTCCAGCGCGACGATGTTCGGCTTGCGTCGCCGTCAGGATGCGCATGCCTGTCATACGACAACTGCCCCAGCGCGAGCGGCCCATCGGCCACGGTTTGAAATCAGTGCCTTCGATGGCCGCCGCCGAGTGGCAGGCGTCCACGATCAGCACCAACTCGCCCGCGTCCACATCGCGCAGGTGAGCGCGACAACTCATCAGACGAGACCCGCAGCGGCAGCGGAACTCCGGCGACTTGAGGTCAGCCGTCCCGCTGTCCGAGGGGACGAGATAGAAGATGCCGTCGCTGTCCATGTAACCGTGACTCGACGCCGAGATCAGCACCAAATCTTCGGGCCGCGCCGCGCGCAACTTGTCCGCATTGGGAATCTGTTTGAGCAAGGCCGCGTCGGCCTGCCGCCCCGCCAGCACATCCAGCACGGCGCGCAGAAGCGCTATCCCGTCCCCATCCGTATCCGTCAGCTTGCGCACGCTGCCACTTGCAAAGCATCAGTTCGCGGTGGCGTCCGGCTTGCTCTGAATAAACCAGCGGCGCAACACGTCCAGCACTTGTTCCCGCAACTTCTGTGTGCCCGCGCGCGCTTCGGCCAGTTCCTCCAACCGGATTTGCCCGTTGTTTAGTCTCGCTTGCAAATCAGCAAGTATGCGCTGGCAATCTTTTTCCGCAGCGGGCACGGCGACTGCGCCGCGTAAATCGGTCTGCGCGATGGCGAAGAGCAGTTCGGCTTCGGCGCGGCTGTCGCACACCAGATGCGCTTTGCCTTTCTTGCCGAAGTAGACCGTCGTGGCTTCAAAGAAATTCGAGGCATCAGGTAGTTGAGCTTCGCCTTCGGGCAATTCCCGTGATTTGGCGGAGCGGCTTTGCGCCGCCAGCCAGTCACGCAACGGTTGCCGCCAGTGGGCTTCGAGTTCTTCCCAGGCGTCTTGCGCCAATTGATTGGCGGAGACAGCCGCTTTCCCACCTTGACGGCGCTGCTCCATCTTTTGCACTTCGACGATGCGGATGGCGCGGAAGTGCAAGGCGACTTCGCGGTAAAGCTGGTCTATCAATTCGGTGCGTTGCTGCGCGTCCGTCACGCCCAAGAGTTCAAACACCGCATCGTCCAGCGCCCGGCGGTCAGCCTGTTGTAACTCGCGCGGCAAGCCCAATGGCAGGTTGGCGGCTTCACGCACTTCTTCTGCGGTGTGGCATCGTAAGAAGGCTTCTTCGACCAAATGTGTGACATCACGCTGTTGCAGTGAGGCAAAGGCGGTTTCGAGCCGTTGCAGGAGGGCTTCGGTGATGTGGCGCGGGTCGGGAAGCTCAAGCATCAGTGTGTCAAATACTGCCGTTTGCAAATTCCCCTCTGTCCCTGCGTAACGCCCATAGAAAGTTTTGGCAAAGGCGACAAACGTTGAATTCAGCACGGGGATTAATGCTTCTACTCTGACTTGGCTTTTTGAGAGCAAGTGAATATCAAAGAGCTTGTGGTTGCAGGCAATCCGCTCTGGATTTGCAGGGATGATATGCCTGTATTGTTGGCCTTCTGGCCAAAATCCAATGCCTGGCTCTGTTGCCGTCAGGTCATACCATACTCGCCGACTTCGGCAAGTTGGCCGATCAGGTATTGCTACGTTTTTCGATTTATCTGATGAAAAGGTCTGCTTATTTCCCCAAGTTATGAATTTGTGAGCGTAGGTTCCTTTGAGCGAATTCAATTCTTCGCTAACCCATAGCACGACGCGAACTAGGTTTTCCGTGGAAATCAAAGGACGCGCTACATTCATAAGGTTATGAACTTCCGGTTTGACGAAGCGCACTTCGATAGGATGCAGCGTGTTGTCACCACATTTGACGATGACCAGTTCGCCGCTGGCGACGGCGGCGCGACTGCAACGGTGCATCAATGGCAATGTTTTCCATTCTGTTTCGGCTGGATATTTCGCCAGCAACTCCGCCGACACATTGCGCGGCATGAAAAAGTCATCACAACCGCTCTTGATCCCAGCTTTAATCGTAGCGATTTCGCCCAGCCGCGTGAAGCGTGCCCCGAAACGGCGCATCACATCGAAGTAAAAATCAGGCGCGCGCAGGTACCGTCCCCATTTGCCGCCGCCGTATTCACCCACAGCGCTTGGCAACGATTCCTGTGCCACTTCACGCGAACTCTCATCTTCCGCTGTCTCTGCATCCTCATCGTCATCCGTTTCGACGGCGTGACTGGCGGCGGCCAGCGCTTTCTGTCTGGCGAACATTTGCGCGACCGAAAGCCCTTCGCTCCATAACTCGCTTTGCGCCTTGAGCATAATGCGCCAATCATCCGTGCTCTTGTCGCTCTTGGTTTTGAGGATCAAATCGCGCAGGCGTTCGGCGGCTTCCTGTTTTTGCTCTTCATCAGCGCGTGTGCCGAGAATCTCTTTCAACGGACGTTTGAGCCGGACGAAGCGCGCCAGATTAGCATCGCGCTCGGCAGTATCATCGCAACGTTGCAGGATGACGGCGACCGTTTTGACGCGGGCGTCTTCAAACCACGGCTCGTCCACGCTTTCGATCAACGCAACCAACCGGAAGTAGCGCAAAATCCATTCCTGCAAAGCAAAACCATAGCGAGCGTCAAGCCAGCTTGACGAAACCAGAAAGCCAAACCAGCCATCCGCTTTCAAAAAACGCGCAGCCGCCGGCCAGAAATAAACGTGCAGGTCGGACTGTTTCGACAGCCCGATGCCAGGCCAGGCGCGCGCCACCAATTCATACAAATGCTCTTTGGTTTGGTCGCGGATGACTCCTTTGTCGGCGGCTTTGGGAATCTCTTCGTGGCGCACATAAGGCGGATTGCCGATCACCGCATCAAGTTCGGGCAGCAGGATGTCGTGGCGTTCCAGCTGGCCGCCGATGGCGTGGCGCGGCAGTTGGCAGAATGGCTTGCCCGGTTCGACAGTGAAGAAGTTGCGGCGGGCGATGCGCGGATAATTCTCTTCGTTCGAGATGTTGCGCGCCGCCAGATTGAGCGTCGCCAGATGCGCCGGAAACGCATTGATGTCGCAGCCGTACAAGCCGCCGAGCAGTTCCTGATTCGACATCCGTTTGTCGAGCTGATGTTTGCGGTAATAGGCGCGCACCAGAAAGCTGCCCGACCCGCAGGCCGGATCAAGCACGGCGGCTTCGGCGCGGCGAATACAAAAAGCATTGATGACATCCACCAAATCTTCGTCGGTGTAATGCTGGCCGAACTTGTGGCGCTCTTCGGGGCTGATGAGTTTTTGAAAGACGCCGCCGAGAATGTCTGTGGGAATCTCCTTGAAGTTGAACTTATCCACCGCGCTGATGAACTTGCTCCAGGCGTCAAGCGAACCCGTGCCCGACAGCGCCATCAAGGCCGATTCCTCATTGCTTTCAGGGAAAAAGACCGGCTCGTAATCGCCCGTGCGCTCGACGGCTTCTTCAAAGCGGGCGCGAAGATAATCAAGCGCCTTCCGTGCAGTGTCGGCACTGCGCGGCAGTTTCAATTCCGGCAGGCGATTGCGCGCTCGCACGGCTTGATAAAACAGGATGCGATTGCTGAGCACGTAGCTCATGCCGCGGGCGGCGCGGTCAACAATCTCGCGCCACGATTCCGGATCGGTGCGGTCGAAGTTCCATTGCTGCCCGATCATCCATTGGCGCAACTGCGCGTCAAAGACCTTGTTGCCGTTGGCTTCGACTTCCAGGTAATCGCGCAACTCACGTACCGGCCCCATCGGGCCAGCAAGGTGCGATTCGAGCACGGCAACGTAAAACTCCGAAGGTTGCTGGCCGAGATTGGGTTTGACGCCTTGGTAGATTTCGCCGAAATCCGCGAAGAACTTCGGCAGAAACTCCGCGCGTAACTTCTGGTTGACCAACTCACGCGTGACATCGGTCGGCTTATTCAACTCAAGTCCGAGCGTCCATTGCCCGACACACCGTTCGTGCATGGATTCGGCGTCCCACAACGAGCGGTCAAAGAGCGCCAGATGCTCGACGTTCCAGGTGAAAAAGTAACGGCAGTTTTCGGCGGTGGCTTTGTTGAAGGCGTCCTGCATCAGCGCCAGATCGAAAGGCGAGCGGCCTTGCGGCGTGCCGGGCAATTTGACTTCGCCGCAGAGCGCGAGCTGGCCTGACCGGGCATAAAAACGCAGGTCCTGGCGCTTCTGGCTGCCGCGCCCAAAGCTTTCGATGTCGGATGCGCCAAACGGCAGGCGCTGATCTTCTCCAAAAAGCTTTTCCGCCCACTTGGCAATGTCGGCGCAAAAGGCGACTTCGTGTTTGCGAATTGATTCTTTAGCCATACGAGGGAAAGTCCACCTGCATTTTGAAGGCTTTTGGCTTAGCGGTTCGCTCAGTTCGTGGGCGGCTCGTCAATCCAGTTTTGCAACTGCTGTTTCGGCAACAGGTCAACAAAGTCTTTCTGATTGCGCGTGACGACAATGTGGTTTCCGGCGCTGGCGAGCGCGGCGATCATCACATCGGCATAGCGTTTCCGGCTGGCGTGTTGTTTCAGCAGCACCGCCAGCACTGTGGCGCTTGCCTGGTCGGGAAAGACGATCCTGAAGCGCCGCAAGACACGCAACTCTTTCAGCAACTGGGCGTGCGCAAACTCGAATTGCGCGGGCGTGGCTTTCAATGCAAATTCGCACCGGCCACGCAGGACTTCAGCCACGGTGACGGAGGGGAGCGCGATTTGGCTGCGCGGAATCTGTTGTAGCCAGGCTTGCAGCGACGGATGCGCCTGGTTGTGATGACGCAGGATGTTTGAATCCCAAAGAAACATGCTTAGGCTCCGGCCAGGTGGGCGTCGCGGCGGCGTTCGATTTCGTCAAACAATTCATCCAGTGTCGGGTCGTCGCGGAAGACGCCGAAGTCCGGCCATTCTTCCGCAAAGGTCGTGTAGGCCGCCGCGCCATTGGAACTTGGCGCCGACAGCGCGGGGGCGGGTGCTTCGATGTGGATCACTTCGGTGTGGCGCAGCCGTTCGGCCAGGCGCGCTTTGACGGCGGCAATCACCTGTTCGCGCGTTTCCGCTTCGGCTGCGCAATCAGGCCAGCCTTGCACCATTGCCTGCCAGCGTGACGCCGGCTCTTTCGTGATGACTACTGCGTATTCCATAAACTTTCCTCCGATAGTTCCCTTGTCGCTTGGAGCATAGCACGCGAACGAATCTTTGAAGAAGCCGCTGACCATCGCTTTACGGACAAGCAGCAAGCTTGAATTGGCCCGGTTCGCCCAAGCGAGCTTACTCGTACCGCAACGCCTCAATCGGATCCAACCGCGCCGCCTTCCACGCCGGCCACAACCCAAAACCCACGCCCAGCGCCACCGATACGCCGAAGCCCACCACCGGCGCCCACAGCGGCACATAGGTCGGCATATACAACTTGACCAACTCCGCCACGCCCCAGCCGAACAGCACGCCCAGCAAACCGCCCAGGCCGGTCAGCGTCGCCGCTTCGACCAGGAATTGCTGGACGATGTCGCCGCGTGTGGCGCCGATGGCTTTGCGCACGCCGATTTCTTTGGTGCGTTCGGTGACGCTGACCAGCATGATGTTCATCACGCCGATGCCGCCGATCAACAGGCCCACCGACGAAATCGCCACCATCAATAAAGCGACGCCGCCCGTGATTGCGCTGAACTGTTCGATGATGCCTTTGGAGGTTTGCACGCCGAAGTTGTCGGGCTGGCTATACGCGACCTTGCGCTGTTTGCGCAGCGTCTGGCGGATTTGATCCACCGCTTCGTCAAGCTGGCCCGGCTTGGCCGTGGCGATGACGAAGTTCTCCTTCACGTTCGGATACATCTTGCGCATCGTCTCGTAAGGAATGTAGACCGCCTTGTTCTCGTTGCCGGGGTCTTCGGCGGGCGTGATAAAGAGGTCGCGCGTTTTGAGCACGCCCAGCACTTTGAAGACGCGCCCGTTGATCGTCACCGCTTGATCGAGCGCGTTGACGTTCGGGAACAGCGTATTCGCCACATCGCGCCCGATTACGCAGACATCGGCGCGCGCCATATTTTCGCCGTCGGTGAAAAAGCGCCCCTCGGTGACTTCGGTCGTGCCCATGCGAAAGAAGGCCGGGAAGGTGCCCTGCACAAAAGCGTTGACCATCTCTGTGTCCTGGTGGCGAATCTTGACGCGTTCGGCCAGCGGCCCTTGCAGCCAGTCAACCGGCGTCATAAAGGCCGAGGCCGCTTCGACGGCGGAACACTCGGCGGCAATGGCCACGGCATCTTCGTAACTGATCGGCTTGCGCGCGCGCTCTTCGGCCGTCGGGTTGAAGTTGAAGCCCGGATCGAATTTGAAGATGTAGATCGAATTGGTGCCGTAGCTTTCGATCTCTTTGGCAACCTGCGTGTTTATGCCGGAGACGAAGGCCGCAATCACGATCACCGTCATCGTGCCAACGACTACGCCGAGGATGGTGAGGAAGGAGCGCAGTTTGTTGGCGACGAGCGTGTCGAAGGCCATGTAAACGTTTTCGAGAAAATCACCGCGTATCATTGCGTTCCTGCTTTCCTTTTGCTGGCGGGTCTTTTCGGCTTCTTTTGCAAGGGCACACGCCCAATGCGCGGATCGCGTTGCAAGATCAAGGCGCAAACATGCAAAGCTTGCGCTTCAAACTCCGGTGCACTCGCGGGCAGCCGCAGCCACGGCGACTTGTTCAATTCTTCCGGCGGCTTTGCGCGCGCTTGGGAATTCAGCCGCCAAACTCGCATAAGCCTCGCGTGTCGTCGCCAGCCAAACGCCTTGCTGATCGGCCACTTTCTGCGGATCAAGCAGACTCTCACGCTCACACAAAAACAGCACGAGCTTTTCGCCGACATAAACCGCGTGACAGCCGAACATCGGCTTGACGAGCGGGGCAAGCGGCTCCAATTCATCCAGCACAAATTGGAATGGAAGCTTCTTTTTGGGCGCCGCTGTTTTAGCCATCTCACTCTGACCGCATTGCCGAAATCGGATCCAAACTTGCCGCCCGCCACGCCGGATAGACGCCCGCGATCATCCCCACGCTGCCCGATACGCCCAGCGCGACCGCGACTGCCAGCAAAGGTAGCGCTGTCGGAATCGGCGTGAAATTCGCCACGGCCTGACTCAACAGCCACGCGATCAACACGCCCAGCGCGCCGCCCACCAAGGCCAGCGCGGTGGATTCGGCCAGGAATTGCCGGACGATGTCACGTTTGCGCGCGCCCAAGCTCTTGCGGATGCCGATCTCTTTGGTGCGTTCGGTGACGCTGACCAGCATGATGTTCATAATCACGATGCCGCCCACTACCAACGTAATCGAAGTCACCCCGACCGCCACCATTTGAATCGTGCCGAAAATCTTTTCGCGCAGGTTGTTGACCGCGCTTGGCGTAATCAGGCCGAAGTTGTCTTCGGCGTTCGGGGGCAAGCGCCGCCGCGTGCGCAACGCCACGCGCGCCTCGTCAATCGCGTCCTGATAGGTCGCGGGCGAAGTCGAAGCCACCAGCAATTGCAGCGAGCGCCGCGTGCCGTAAATGTTCAAAAACGTCGTCAGCGGGATCGTCACGAATTTGTCGCGCGATTGGCCGAAGACCGAACCCAGCGCCTTCGCCACGCCGACGATCTCAAACGGTCGGCCGTCCACTTTGAGCTTCTGGCCCAACGGCGAACTGGTCGGGAAGAATTCATCGGCGATGTCGGGGCCGATGAAGCAGACCAGCCGCGCGCCCATCTCTTCGCCTTCGTTAAAGGCGCGGCCCTGGGCGATTTCTTTGTTTTGAATTTCGATGACGTTGGCGGTGATCGCTTGCAGACTGACGCCGATCAGCGTGCGTGTGCCGGATTTCAATTCGCACTGATCCTGTTCCTGCGCGCCGGCCTCTTTGATTTTGTCGCCGCGCCGCGCGCGCACGGCGGCCAGATCGTCCAGCGTGACGTCTTTGTTGCGGCGGCGCGCTTTTTCGTAATTGTCCAGGCTGGAAAAATCTTCAATCGAAAACTTCTGCACGCTGAAGGCATTGGTGCCGATGTTGGCGATCTTATCGTCCACGTATTTGTTGAAGCCTTCGATCAGCGCGACGACCACGATCACTGTGGCCACACCGAAGATGACGCCGAGCAGCGTCAGGAAGGAGCGCAATTTGTTGGCCCAAATCGCTTGAAAGGCAAGCTTGATGGCTTCTGTGATGTGCATTCGTATTTCCCTTACTTGCTGTCCAAGCGCGCAAGTTTAGCTACGAATGCGCGGGAGTGAAAGTTTGGCGGTAAAAACACAGTACCGGGAACGTGAGCTCAATGAGGTTAAGGCAAGGAATTTACCTGCCGCAAAAAGGCGCAAAAAACGCAAAAAACGTTTTGACCAGTTTGATTTCTTTTGCGGCTTTTGTGCTTTTTTGCGGCAAGCAATCTCTTGCGCTCACGCTCGCGCGTACTGAACTACACGGTTCACTGTTCGGTAATACCCGCTTACTGCGCCACACGCTTTTCCAGATAAACCTTCTTCATCACGATTTTGTCGCGCACCTTTTCGCCGCCCGGTTCGGTCGGCATGTTCGAGATGATCTGCACGTTGTTGAGGCCCTGCACGACTTCGCCGACCACGGTGTATTGGCCGTCCCAGGCGGGCCGCGGTTCCAGACAGATGAAAAACTGGCTGGTCGCGCTGTTGTTGTCGCCGCCCTTGCGCGCCATGCCGACGCTGCCGCGTTGGAAAGGCACGCGGCTGAATTCCGCCGGGATCGTCTCTTGCCCGGGTGCGCCCATGCCCCACATCGAACGGTCGGCATTGCGCGTTTGCGGGTCGCCGCCCTGAATCATGGCGTTCGGCAAAACGCGATGAAAACCGAGGCCGGTGTAAAAGCCGGCTTTGGTCAGCTTCTTCATCTGGGCCATGTGGCGCGGCGCGATTTCGGGATAAAAGGCGAGCTTGAATTTGCCGTATTCAGTCTCGATCACCATCAATTCGTCATCCTGCTTTGGCGGGGGCAACGGTGTTGTATTAACTGCGGCTGGCGTTGCCGGCCCGGGTGGTGTGGCCGGATTCGCCGGTGTGTTCGTCGCCGGGTTGGGAGCATTGGAACAAGCTGCCGCCGTCAAGCCGAGCAGCAAGGCCAGGGAAAGAGTTCGTAGCTGTTTCATAACCTGAAGTTCGCTTCGCTTTCTGTGAATGTGATTGGCGCGTTGGCAAGCTCTGTGGCTGGCACAAACGCAGTGTTTAACGACCCGGTCAGCATAGCGATTGCCAAGAGGTTGGTCAAAATGTTCGCGGCGAGCGTGACGGTCCCGGCCAACGCGCTGGGTGGCGCGCCGCGCTGCGTTCACAGGCCGCATTCATCTGCCAATTGCCGTAATTCGCGGTGTCCCCTATTTCTAAAGCTCGGCCTGCGTTCCTTGCTGAACTTCAAGCGCGCGTGGTCTAATGCGCCCCGCTCGTTAGGGCCAAACCAAACATTCAACCGTAAGCTTTGCTTACATTAGCTAGTGCGCCGGAGGAAACGGGATGCATTCCATAACTGTCTGCTCGCAACGTCTCTGCTGTTTTTGCTTGTTCGTGCTTTGCCTGTTTGGAGGGGGTAATTGCCTCGCCCGGAACGCGCCGGTAACGCGCTCAACGCAGTCGAATCCGGCCTTCAGCCTGGTGCGGCTCAGCGCCAGCCAGGCCCGCGAAATCAGCGCCGGGACGCCCTCCGCGCAAGACCGCGCCTTGCAAGCAGCGCGTGAACAGGACGCTGAAGTGCAGCGCTTGATCGCGGCAGCCAAATTTGATGAAGCCTTGCCGTTGGCTGAGCGCGCGCTGGCGGCCCGCGAACAAGCGCTCGGCGCGGAACATCCGGCGGTCGCCACCGCGTTGACGCGGCTCGCCACCATTCACCGCAACAAGGCGGATTTCGCCAAAGCCCTGGCCTACAATCAACGCGCCCTGGCAATTGCCGAAAAAGCGCCCGCGCCGGGCCATCCCGAATTGGGCCAAATCGTCAGTGAAATGGGTGTTATCTACTTCCGTCAAAACGATCTGGTGCAGGCGGAAACGGCGTTCGTGCGGGCGTTGAGCATATGGGAACCCATGCTGCCACCGACCGATCCGAACATCGTGCGCATCAGCAGTAACCTGGCGTCGGTTTACGCCGCGCGCAATGATTTCGCCAAA